>NZ_JAAGPC010000005.1:0-114051 GCF_017104595.1 Burkholderia sp. Tr-20390
CCGTGAACCCGCACGCAGGACGCCTCGATGAACGACACACCGCACGCAGACGTTGAACCGACACCGGCGAACCCGCATCGCCGCCAGTGGCTGCAAGGCGCGGCCGCCGGGCTGGCCGGGCTCGCGCTCGGCCCGCTCGCGGGCCTGCCGGCTCATGCGCAAGACAGCGGCACGCGGCTGCGCGTCGGTTTCCAGAAATACGGCAACTTCGTCGTGCTCAAGGCGCGCGGCACGCTGGAGAAACGGCTCGCGAGCCAGGGCGTCACCGTGCAGTGGCTCGAATTTCCGGCCGGCCCGCAATTGCTCGAGGGCCTGAACGCCGGCGCGATCGACGTCGGCACGGTCGGCGAAACGCCGCCGATCTTCGCCCAGGCGGGCGGCGTCGATTTCGTCTACATCGGCAACGAGCCGCCCGCGCCGCAGGGCGAGGCGATCGTCGTACTGCCCGATTCGCCGATCCGCAACGTCGCGCAGCTGCGCGGCAAGAAGGTCGCGTTCAACAAGGGTTCGAACGTCCATTACCTGCTCGTGAAGGCGCTCGAACATGCGGGGCTGACGTATGCCGACATCCAGCCGATCTACCTGACGCCCGCCGACGCACGCGCCGCGTTCGTGCAGCGCAACGTCGATGCATGGGTGATCTGGGATCCGTACCTGGCCGCCGCCGAGCGGCAGATCGGCGCGCGCGTGATCGCGAACGGCGAAGGGCTCGTGCGCAATACGCAGTACTACCTCGCCGCGCGCAAATACGCGGCGGCTCACCCGCAGGTCATACGCGCGCTGCTCGACGAAGTCGACGCGGTCGACCGCTGGGCGCGCGACCACGTGCCCGAAGTCGCGACGCAACTGTCGCCGCTCGTCGGCCTCGATGCGCCGACGCTCGAAGTCGCGCTCAAGCGCGCCGGCTACGGCGTGCAGCCGATCAGCGACGCGACGCTCGCGTATCAGCAGAACATCGCGGACGCATTCAGCGCGCTGAAGCTGATTCCGGGCAAGCTGTCGGTCGCGAGCGCACGCTGACGCGCCGGTGCCGCTGCCGCCGACGCGCGGCGCGGCGGTACGCACGAATCAACGTGCGGCGGCCGCGCCGATGCGCCGCCATTCGTCGTAGTCGGTGACGAGGCCCGCTTCGTCGACCGCGATATCGGCCGCATACGTGCCGCTTTCGTAGCGGTACACGCGCTCCGCCGTACGCGTATAGCGTTGCTCGCCGCGCACGAACGCGACATCCGGAAAACGCAGCCACGCGGTGTGGATCACCGCCGCGTCGCCGACGGCCAGCCCGAGCCGGCGGATCGGCAGCGTATTCGTCGACGGGCTGAAGCCGAGATCGAGATCGGTCGCGCCCACGAGGGCCGGGACGTCGACGCCGTCGATCGTCCATCGCCCTGCGTCACATCGGATATCCCACTGCCGCGGCGGCTGCGTGCCGTCCCACTGCGTGATGCGTGCCGAGCGCGTGAGCCAGTCGGCGTCGCATGCGATCGCGTAGTCGATGCGAAACGGCGAGCCGTCGATCGCACCCGACACCGATCCCGACAGATCGATTCCCGTTCGCGATTCGACGAGCCGGCACCATTCGGCTGCCTGCCACGTCTGCACGATCTGCCATGCGACGCAGCGCGTGCGCACCGCGTCATCCTGTTGCGTCATGTCGTCGTCTCCCGTCGATCGCACGGATGCCGATTGTCCCCCATCGCACCGGCGAACACACGCGGCTTCGCCGACCGATGGTCAGTATCGGTTCGTCGCGTACCTTCGGGCGTTCTCGCTTTGGTAACATCCGTCGATCGGCATCAACCGGAACCGGACAAGGGGCGCGACTTCATGGATTTGCTGGCGACGATGCGCATCTACGTGAGGGTCGTCGAGCGCGGCACGATGTCCGGCGCGGCGCGCGATCTGGACATGGGCCAGCCGGCCGTCAGCGAGCGCATCGAGCGGCTCGAGAAGCATCTCGGCACACGGCTGCTGTTGCGCAGTGCCCGCACCCTCACGTGCACCGAAGAAGGCCGGATCTTCTACGAACGCAGCAAGGCGCTGCTCGAAGCGGCCGACGACGCGGTCGCGTCGGTGTCGAAGACGGAGAACGCACTCGACGGCACGATCCGACTCGCGGCGCCGCAGTGCATCGGCGAGGTCGTGCTGCCGGGTGTGCTGATGCATGTCCGCAGCGCGTATCCGAACCTGCACATCGACCTGGTCCTGAACGATGACATCGTCGATCCGGTCACGGAAGGCGTCGACATCTCGATCCGCGTCGGCCAGCTCGGCGACGGCGGGTTCGTCGCGCATCCGGTCGGCGCGGTCGGCCGCCGGCTCGTTGCCGCGCCGTCGTATCTCGAGCGACACGGCCCGATCGACACGGCGGCCGATCTCGCGAACCATCCGTTCGTCCGCGTGAAAGGCGTCTTCGCCAGCGAACGGCTGCCGCTGCGGCGCGACGGCAACGCGCTCGACTACGCGCGCATCCGCACGATCATGACGACCAGCCACTGGCGCCCGATGTTCGACACGATCGTGGCTGGCGGCGGCATCGGCGTGGTCCAGCAGCCGGCCTGCGCCGACGCGCTTGCGTCCGGCACGCTCGTCGAGCTCCTGCCGCACTACGTGATTCCCGACTTCGCGCTCAACGTGCTCGTGCATGCGCAGCGGCCGCTGCCGCCGCGCGTGCGGGCCGTCGTCAGCCTGCTGAAGCAGGACCTCCCGCCGCTGCTGGCCCGCCCTGCCCGATAACGGCGGCGAGCGCCGCCCCCGTCACGCCTGCAGCGACTTCCCCGGCTCCTTCACGTGGGCATCGACTTCCATCTGGTAGAAGCGCGCGCTGACGAAGCCGAACAGCGTCCAGCCGAGGAACACGCACAGGCCGCCGAGCATCAGCGCCTGCTCGCCCGAGCTGAACAGCGCATAGAAGCTGTACGCGGTGGCCACCATCGCGATCACGTTGGTCAGCAGCGCCTTCGCCGGCGGCACCTTCGCGACCTTCTGGATCGTGATCAGCGCGGCCATCGACATCACGTACGGCACGAGGTTCGTGACGACCGCGAGATCGACGATCTTCTGGAACTGGCTGCTCAGCTCCGGGCTGATCGTCATCAGCGCCAGCGCGACCTGCGCGACCAGCAGGATCACCATCCCGACGATCGGCGTGCCGGTGCGCGTCGCACGCGCGAACACCGGCAGGAAGTAGCCGACGTCCGCCGAGCTCTTGAACACCTGCGCGACCGTGAACTGCCAGCCGAGCAGCGAGCCGATACACGCGATCACCATCAGCGCGGTGACGATCGTGCCGACCGTCGGCGTAAACATCGTCGCGAACGCGATGCCGAACGGCGCATTCGACTTCGCGAGGAGCGCGTTGGGCACGATCCCCGCGATCACGTTGGTCGACACGATGTAGAAAATCGCCGACGCGATCGTGCCACCGAGCACGGCGATCGGCACGTTGCGCTCCGGGTTTTCGACGGCGTCCGAGTTCGCGCACGCCGATTCGAGCCCGAGGAACGCCCACAGCGTCACCGCGATCGAGCTGCCGACGGCCGGGCCGAACGGCAGGTTGTTAGGATTCCATGCGGCGCCCCAGGTCGCGCCGCTGAACCAGAACCAGCCGATCAGCGACACGACGACGACCGGAATGATCACGCCCCACACCGTCACCGCGCCGATCCGGCCGGTGATGCGCGAGCCGCCGAAGTTCGCGACCGTCGTCAGCACGAGCAGGAAGATCGTCCACAGGCCGGTCTGCAGCGGCGACAGCGTCGCGTCGAACAGCACGGTGCCGTAGCCGACCGCCGTGACGCCGATCGCGACGTTCGCGATCACGAGCGACAGCCCGTACGTGTAGTTCGCCATGTAGTTGCCGGCCTTGCCGAACGCGTATTCCGCGTAGCCGCCCATCCCGCCCGGCTTGCGGCTCAGCATCCCGCAGCGCGCGAACGCATAGGCCAGCGCGAGCGAGCCGCCGGCCGTGACGATCCACGACAGCAGCGAGATCGTGCCGACCTGCGCGAGCTTCGACGGCAGCAGGATGATGCCGGAGCCCATCATGTTGACCGCCGTGAGAATGGTCAGCTGCCAGACGTTCATCCGGTTCTTCGGCGCGGCCGCGGCGGCCGCGTCGGACATGCGCGCTGTGTTTTCCATGATGTCGATCCCTCGATGTAAGGCCGTTGCACGGCCGGTCGCGCGTTCAGGCCGTCAGGCAATACACGCGGTACGTGCCGTCCTCGACCTCCACGCCGTGCGTATCGTGCGCGAAGCCCGGGAAGCGCCGGTCGTACGCTTCGAGCGCCTTCAGGTAACCGAGCACCGGGCCGTCCGCCGGCCCCGCGTTCTCGCCCGGCATCAACAGCGGAATGCCCGGCGGATACGGCACGACGCCGGTGGCGACCGTGCGTCCGGCCAGTTCCTCGAGCGTGACCTGCTCGACGCGGCCCTGCACCAGATGCTCGTAGGCGCGCACCGGGCTCATCTCCGGCTTCGGCAGGATCGAGAACGCCTCCGACATCAGCCGCGTCGTGCCGAGCTGCTCCATCGCCGCGAACATCGTGTCGGCCAGGTCCTTCAGGCCCATGCCCGCATAGCGCGCGCCATGCGCCTTCGCGAGCGACGGAATCGCCATGTCGAGCGGCAGGTTCGCGTCGTAGTCGCGCTTGAAGTCGCACAGCGCGCTGACAAGCGAGCCCCACTTGCCCTTCGTGATGCCGATCGAGAACAGGAACAGGATCGTGAAGTCGGTGGTTTTCTCGACGACGATCCCGCGCGCATCGAGGTACGCGGTCACGACGCTCGCCGGAATGCCGACCGGCATCAGCCCGCCGGCCGGCGCGACGCCCGGCGTGACGATCGACACCTTGATCGGATCGAGCATGCAGTAGCCGTCCTCGATATTGCCGAAGCCGTGCCATTGCGCGCCGGGGCGCAGCACCCAGCACGACGGGTCGCTCGCGAGCAGCTCGGGCGGCGCATCGTGGAACGGCAGCGTGCGGCCGGTGCGCGTCTCGAGCACGGTGTCGGGCTGCCAGCACTCGAAGAACCAGTCGCCCTTCGCGCCGAATTCGCTGTTCATCCGCGCGATCATCTGCCGGAACGCGACGGCCTCCTCGATCGACTCGTGCGTGAGCGCCGCGCCGCCGGGGCCGTCCATCATCGCGGCCGCGACGTCGTTCGACGCGATGATCGCGTAGTTCGGCGACGTCGACGCGTGCATCATGAATGTTTCGTTGAACTGGCCATGCGGAATCGGGTTGCGGCCGTCGCGCACGTGGATGTACGACGCCTGCGACAGCGCGGTCAGCAGCTTGTGCGTCGACTGCGTCGCGAACACCGTGGGGCGGTCCGCACGATGGTCGCGCGGGTCGCCGTGCATCGCATGGCGATCGCGGTAGATCGGGTTGAAACGCGCGTAGCCATACCACGCTTCATCGAAATGCAGCCGATCGACGCTCGCGCCGAGCAGCTCCTCGACGCGCGCGACGTTGTAGCACAGGCCGTCGTACGTCGAGTTGGTGACGATCGCGTGCTTCGGCTGGCGATCGGCCAACCCGGCCGTGAGCGGGTTCGACGTGATCGCCTCGCGGATCGCCGCCTGCGTGAGGCGCTCCGACGCGATCGGCCCGATGATCCCGTAGCGGTTGCGCGTCGGCACGAGGTAGGTCGGGATCGCGCCCGACATCGTCATCGCGTGCTCGGCCGACTTGTGGCAGTTGCGGTCGCACAGCGCGATCTGGTCGCGGCTCACGCTCGCCATCAGGATGATGCGGTTCGACGTCGACGAGCCGTTCGTCACGTGATACGTACGATGCGCGCCGAACACGCGGGCCGCGTAGCGCTCGCTTTCGCCGATCGGGCCCGAGTGGTCGAGCAGCGAGCCGAGTTCGCCGACCGAGATCGACAGGTCGGAACGGAACAGCGCTTCGCCGAAGTATTCGAAGAACGCGCGGCCGACCGGCGATTTGAGGAAGCCCGTGCCGCCCGTGTGGCCGGGCGTATGCCATGAGTATTCATAGACGCGCGAGAATTTCGCGAGCGCGCCGAACATCGGCGGCAACACGGTGGCGCGATAGCGTTCGATCGCCGCGTGGATGCGCCCGCCGATGAAGTCGGCCGTGTCCTCGAGCAGCCATACGAAATCGTCGACCTGCCCCATCACCCTGGACGGCACCGACGACGCGACGCTGCGGTCGGCCAGCAGGAAGATCGGCACGTTGGCGTTGCGATGCCGGATCGCGTCGACCACGGCCTCGGACGGCCCGTGGCCGTCCACGCCGAGATCCCAGTCGAGCAGCACGCACTGGATCGACGGATCGGAACGGATCAGCATGATCGCGTCGTCGGCCGAGGTGGCCGTGAGCACGTCGATGTCGCGCTGCACGAGCTCCGCGCTCAGCGTGCGGACCGCACGCCCGGTCGCGGTTTCCTGCGTGATCTCGTCGTCGATCAATAACGCGCGCAGGCCGAGACGACGAATGCCACCGACGGACGTATTCATGTTTTTGCCCTCGTTGTTCCGATGCTTCGTTGGGTTTAATTCGTCTCACGAGCACGCGGACAGCAGGCCACGGGCGGCGGCATGAGACGCTCGCAAATCCGGTTTGATTCGCCATCCAATTCGGAGCCGACTATGCCATAGATGCCTTTTGATGAAAAGCAGACGAATCGGCGAAACGGTCGAACGTTTTCAAATCGCCTTTCACAATCGGTTCATTTTGATGTGCATTGCAGCACGCCGATTTCCGATTATTGGATTGGTTTCGCCCACCAATCGGATTGGCGATTCCGGTCGATTGAATTCGCCGGGTTTTGTTGCTACGATCGGCTGCGCCGTGCGTTGACCGATGGCGGCTGCGCCGCGCCGCGCAAGGTGTTTTCGTGCGGCGCGCCGTTCGGCATTCAGCATTCGCGGGAGCGTTTCAATCGGCTGCAGCGCGTGTCGGATGACGCGGATTGCGCGCCCGTGCGAATGCGGCTCTCGTTTTCCGCACATTTACGGGAGAGTTCGCGTGAGCCTGTTGAAAATCGCAGTCGAGCCGGCGCTGATTGGCGCCTTCCTCACCACGCACGAACAGGTCGACGTATTCCAGACCGATTTCACGAATATCGCGGCAATCGTCGTCGGAATCGATTCGGCGCAACAGGTGCTTGAAACCGTCGAAAGAACCGGATTCGCGATTCCGTTTTTCGTCGCGGTCGAGCCCGACCAGGAAGTACCGCCGTCGATCCTGCCGAGCGCGAGCGGCGTGATCCAGCTCCGCCACGGCGGACGCCACTACTACGGCCGGCAGATCTCCGCCGCCGCCGACATCTACAGCGAGAACCTGCTGCCGCCGTTCTTCAAGGTGATGCGCGAATACGTGCAGCGCGGCTATGTCGAATTCGACTGCCCCGGCCACCAGGGCGGCCAGTTCTTCTCGAACCACCCGCTCGGCCGGATGTTCTTCGACTTCTTCGGCGAGACGATCTTTCGCGCCGACCTCTGCAACGCCGATGTCCGGCTCGGCGACCTGCTGATCCACGAAGGCCCCGCGCTGGAAGCGCAGCGCAATGCCGCGCGGATCTACAACGCGGACAAGACGTACTTCGTGCTGAACGGCACGTCGACGTCGAACAAGGTCGTCACGAGCGCGCTGCTCGCGCCCGACGATCTCGTGCTGTTCGACCGCAACAACCACAAGTCGGTGCACCTCGGCGCGCTCGTGCTGTCGGGCGCGCGGCCGGTCTACCTCGAGACCGCGCGCAACGCGTGGGGCCTCATCGGCGGCGTCGACAGCGCGGCGCTCGACGAAACCCGCATTCGCGACGCGATCCGCGACGTCGCACCGGAGCGCGCCGGCCTGCCGCGCCCGTTCCGGCTCGCGGTGATCCAGCTCGGCACCTACGACGGCACGATCTACAACGCGCGCGAGATCGTCGACCGGATCGGGCATCTGTGCGACTACATCCTGTTCGATTCGGCGTGGGTCGGCTACGAGCAGTTCATCCCGATGATGCAGGACTGCTCGCCGCTGATGCTCACGCTCGGCCCCGACGATCCCGGCATCTTCGTCACGCAGTCGGTGCACAAGCAGCAGGCCGGTTTCTCGCAGACGTCGCAGATCCACAAGAAGGACCGCCACATCGAAGGCCAGAAGCGCTTCTGCGATCACCGGCGCTTCAACAACGCGTACATGATCCATGCGTCGACGAGCCCGTTCTACCCGATGTTCGCCGCGCTCGACGTCAACGCGCAGATGCATGCGGGCCCGGCCGGCAAGCGCCTGTGGCGCGACTGCGTCGCGCATGGCGTCGATGCGCGCAAGCTGCTGCTGAAGACCTGCCGCCAGATCCGACCGTTCGTTCCCCAGACTATCGACGGCCGCCCGTGGGCCGACTACCCGACCGAACAGATCGTCGACGACCTGCGCTTCTTCCGCTTTCATCCGGCCGACACGTGGCATGGCTTCGAAGGCTATGCGGACGACCAGTATTTCGTCGACCCGTGCAAGCTGCTGCTGACGACGCCCGGCATCGATCGCGACACGCACGAATACGCGGCGTTCGGCGCGCCGGCGCCGATCCTGGCGCGCTACCTGCGCGAGCACGGCGTCGTGCCCGAGAAGGCCGACCTTTACACGATCCTGTTCCTGCTCACGCCTTCCGAAAGTTTCGGCAAGCTGCAGCATCTGGTCGCGCATCTCGCGCAGTTCGAACGCCATCTCGACCAGGACACGCCGCTGCGCGAAGCGATTCCATCGCTGTGCGAAGCGTATCCTGAGCTGTACGGCGACATGCGCCTGCGGCAGCTGTGCCAGCGGATGCACGACTTCTATCGCAGCCACGACATGAAGCATCTGCAGAAGCTGATGTTCCGGCGTGCGCAGTTCCCGAAGCAGGCGATGCTGCCGCAGGCCGCGAACGCCGAGCTGATCCGCAACAACGTCGAGCTCGTCACGCTCGATCGCATCGAAGGCCGGATCGCGACGGAAGGCGCGCTGCCCTATCCGCCCGGCATCTTCTGCGTGGTGCCCGGCGAAAGGTGGGGCGGCCCGGCGCTCGACTACTTCCGTGCGCTCGAAGCCGGGATCAACGCGCTGCCGGGTTTCGAGCCGGAAATCCAGGGCGTCTATCTGCAAACGCGGCCGGACGGCACGAAGCAGGCTTCGGCGTACGTGGTGGCGGCCGGTGCCGGCGCGTCTACCGCGTAACGGCGGCCTGGCGGGCATTCTCGGCGTTTCTACCAGGCTGCAGCACGGCACCGGCACCGGCGCGTGCGCAAGCATCCGCACTTGCGCACCGCCTGACCGTGCGGTACCGTCCTGCTTTCCGGGATAACCGAAGCCTCGCCTCGAAACCCATCCGTCGATTCGTTCCGATGCGGCCCGCCCCCTGCCCGGCGCTGCCGCGTCGCGCGTACAGGAGGGGTTCCGTTGGACGTTCGCATCTATCTGCTGGCCGCCGCCGTGTTCCTGGCCGGCGTCGCCGAAAACATCTGCGTCGGCATCCTGCCGGCCATCGCCGCCGGCCTGCACGTGTCGATCGCCGCCGCCGGCCAGCTCACCACGATCTTCTCCGCCGTCTTCGCGCTGGCCGCGCTCGTCGCGGCGGCCTGCGTCGCGCGTATCGAGCGGCGCACCGCACTGCTCGCGTCGCTCGGCGTGTTCGCGGCCGCGAACCTGTGCGCCGCGGCCAGCCCCGGCTATGCGAGCCTGTTTGCCGCACGCGTGCTGATGGCCGCGAGCTGCGCGACGCTGATCCTCGTCGCGACGCGGTTCGCGGCCGAGCTCGCGCCGGCGTCGCAACGCGGCCGCGCGATCGGCATCGTGTTCATGGGCATCAGCGCATCGCTCGTGCTCGGCGTGCCGATCGGGATGCGGATCGCCGACTGGGCCGGCTGGCGCGCGGTGTTCGTGTCGATCGCCGTGCCTGCGCTGCCGCTCGCGATCTGGCTTGGCCGGCGATTGCCGCGCATGGCGCCGTCCGCTGTCATCGCTGCCGCGGATGCAGCAGGCACGCCGTCATATCGCGCGGTGCTCGCGCGCCCGCGGCTGATGGCCGCGCAACTCGTCTCCATCGCGATGATCGGCGGACATTTCACGCTGTTCGCGTATCTCACGCCGTATCTGCAGGCCGTGCTGTCACCCGGCGCGGCCGCGCTCGAAGGGTTGTACGTCGCGTTTGGAATCGCCGGCGTGACCGGCGCATGGCTGGGCGGACTCTTCTCGGACCGGCTCGGCGCGTCGCGCGCGCTGTGGGCATGCCCGGCCATGTTTCTCGTCGCGATGGCCGTGCTGCCGGCGGCCGGCGTATCGCCGCTCGCGTTCGTGCCCGCGATGATGCTGTGGGGCGCCATCAGCTGGTCGATCTCGCCGATCGTGCAGAACTACCTGATCCACACCGAGCCGTCACTGGCCGATGCGAGCGTCGGCATCAACGTGTCGGCCATGCATGCGGGTGTCGCACTCGGCTCGGCGCTCGGCGGCGTGCTCGTCGAACGCGACGCGCTGCGCGTCACGCCGTGGGCCGGATGCGGGCTCGTGGCCGTGGCGCTCGCATGCGCATGCATCGCGGCATGGCCCGCGCGGCAGGCCGCGAGCGCATCGTGAATGCATGACGGGCGGCGCGCCCGCCTGCCGCCTCACCACGCCTGCCGGTAGATCTCCAGCGCGTCGGCCTCCGTCACCTCGCGCGGATTGTTCACGAGCAGGCGCGTCTGCAGCATCGCATCCGATGCCATCCTCGGCAGGTCGCCTTCCCCGATGCCGACCTCGCGCAGCGTGCGCGGAATGCCCGTCGCGACGATCAGCCGGTCGATCTCGGCGATCAGCGCGTGCGTGCGCGCTTCATCGCTGCCCGTCGCCGACGGCGCGACGATCGCCGCGAGTTCCGCATACAGCGGCGCGGCGGCCGGCGCGTTGAAACGCAGCACGTGCGGCAGCACGAGCGCATTCGACAGCCCGTGCGGCACATGGAAGATCCCGCCGACCGGATAGGCCAGCGCGTGCACGGCCGCGACCGGTGCATTCGCGAACGCCTGCCCCGCGAACATCGCGCCGACCAGCATCGCCTCGCGCGCGTGACGGTTCTGGCCGTCGTCGCATGCCGTGAGCAGGTTGCGCGACAGCAGCGTCAGCGCGTGCACGGCCAGCATGTCGGATATGGGGTTCTTCAGCCGCGCGGACGTGTAGGCCTCGATCGCATGCACCATCGCGTCGATGCCCGTCGCGGCCGTGGCCGCACGCGGCAGGCCGAGCGTCAGTTCGGCGTCGAGGATCGCGACGTCCGCGAACAGGTGCGGCGACACGACGCCCATCTTGCGCGCCTCGCCGACCGTGATGATCGACACGGCCGTGACTTCCGAACCGGTGCCGGACGTCGTCGGCATCTGCACGAGCGGCAGCCGCGCGCTCGTGACCTTGTCGACGCCGTACATGTCGGCCAGCGCCTGCTGCCCCGGCGCGAGCACCGCGATCAGCTTCGCAACGTCCATCGACGATCCGCCGCCCAGGCCGAGCACGATCTCGGCATCGGCCGCGACGGCCCGTTCGGTCGCTTCCAGCACCACGTGCTCCGGCGGATCGGCGATCACGTCGTCGATCACGGTGACCTGCCAGCCGTGCGCGGCGAGGCTCTCCAGCGCGGGCGCGAGCACGCCGCTGCGATGCAGGAACGCGTCGGTGACGACACATAGCCGCACGAGCGCCGGAAAGCGTTCGCGCAACAATGCACCGAGCCGGCGCGCGGCGCCGAATTCGACGACCTGCGTCGGAACGGTACGGAATTGAAACGGGTTCATCGGGCGCCTCCCGGTGGCGTCGCCGTGCCGGTGCCCGGCTGCACCATGTAGCTGGACACTTCGCGGCGATCGAGCAACGGTATGATCGCGCCGAACCCGATCCGCTGGAAATGCGGCGTTTCCCGATGCACGTCGAGGCCGTCCGCGTCGCGGTAGCGTTCGAGGATCACGATGTGGTCGGGGTCCTCCGGCGACCGGAAATACGCGTAGTCGAGATTCTTCGGCTCGGCGCGCGTCAAGGGCGCGAGCTCCGCGAGCAATGCAACCACGCGGTCGCCGTTGCCGGGCTTGGCGTGGAAATGCGCGATGACCTGCAGGTAAGGTTCGTTCATGTTGCGCTCCGGGTTCGAGGGGGGGCCGTCACGAAGGGACTCACGCAATGCGCGGCGAACCGGAAGGATTCGAACGCGACGTGTCACTGGCGGGTCGTCGCATTGTATTGAATCGGCGCGGCCTTCGCAGCGACGCCACCGCGCCACGAACAACAGGGCCGATCGCCATTGGCCTCTACTCGTGCGACGCGCCGACTACCACGGCACCGTCCGCCCCAGATAGTCGAGATACTCGAGCCCCGGGCGCCCACGCTTTGCGACCAGCACGTCGACGAGACTCGGCACGCTTTCCTCGATCGTCAGGCGCGCATCCGGCCCACCGAGTTCCGTGCGGACCCAGCCGGGCGCCATCAGCACCATCGCACGCCGCGTATCGGCCTGGCGCACCGCGAAGCTGCGCATGAACTGGTTCAGCGCGGCCTTGCTGCCGCGATAGACCTCGCGCATCCCGCTGACGTTGTTCGCGACGCTGCCCTGCCCCGACGACATCGCACCGATCAGGCCATCGTCGGTCACGAGATCCTGCAGCGTCTCGATCACGCGCATCGGCGCCAGTGCATTCGTGATCATCACGCGCACGAACTCGTCGGTCGTCACTTCGCCGATCGTTTCGGTGGGCTCGTTCGTCGTGCCCGCATTCACGAACAGCATGTCGAAGCGCCGGCCCGACAGCCGCTCGCGCAGCGCGGCCAATTGCACCGGTTCGCAGATGTCGAGCGTCTCGATGTCGAGCCGGCCGTCGAACCGGTCGGCGAGGTCGTGCAGCTTCGTGCGTCCCGATCCTGCGCGCACGGTGCCCGTTACGTGCCAGCCTTTGTCCAGGAACGCCTCCGCCATCGCGAGCCCGAGGCCGCGCGAGGCCGCGACGAGCAGGAGCGCCGGGACGTTTCGGTTCGATTCAGTGGATTGCATGGTTTCCGCCTTTGCCGGGTTTCGTCATGCAGCCACTATAGGTGCGCATCACGAAAGGCGCCAGACGCACCAGATTCAACTTATAGTTGCATCAAACGCCATGGCTAATCGCACGGAAGCGTATCCTGTCGCCATGGAAGACATCGACCTGAATCTCGTCACCGCGCTCGACGTGCTGCTGTCGGAAGGCAGCGTGACCGGCGCCGCGCGCCGGCTTGGCCTGAGCACGTCCGCGATGAGCCGCACGCTCACGCGGCTGCGAATGTCCACCGGCGATCCGTTGCTCGTGCGCGCCGGGCGCAAGCTCGTGCCGACACCGCACGCCGCCGCGTTGCGCGACCGCGTGCATGCGATCGCCAGCGATGCACGCGCGGTGCTGCGGCCGGCGACGGCCGACGTGGACATGGCGACGCACACATCCACGTTCACCCTCCGCGCGGCCGCCTCGTTCATGGAAATGCTGTCCGGCCCGGTGGTCGCCGCACTCGGCGAAATCGCGCCGCAGGTGCGCATCCGCTTCGTCCCGAAGCCCGACCGCGATCCGCAAGCGTTGCGCGACGGCACCGTCGACCTGGAAATCGGCAAACGCGGCGACGATGCCCCCGAGTTGCACACCCGCATGCTGTTTCACGACTGGCACGTCGCCGTGGCGCGCGCCGGGCACCCGCTGTTCGCATCGGGCAGGATCACGCCCGCGCGCTATGCGGCCTGCCGTCACGTGATCGCGTCGCAGCTGGGCGATTTCGGCGGTCCGGCTGACGACTCGACCGACAAGGCCGGCCCGAGCCACGCCGTGCACGTCGTCGTACCGGGCTACCCCGATGCGATGCGGGTCGCGGCCAGCACCGACCTGATCGCGCTCGTGCCGCGCTCGAGCCTCGGCAACGCGTTCTCGCCGGGGCTCACGGAGGCCCTCGGGCTGCGCAGCTTCGAGATCCCGGTGCGCCTGCCCGAGATACTCGTGTCCGCGCTGTGGCATCCGCGCATGCACGGCGACCCCGTGCACCGTCGCCTGCGCGATGCGGTCATCGCCGTCTGCCAGCGCGCGTATCCAGACGGCCGCGCGCCGCGCCCGCCGGCACGTCGCACCGGCACGCGCGCGGCAGGCTGACGTGCGGCTCAGACCAGCCGCCCGCCGCCGTCGATGTGCAGGATCTCGCCATTCATGAAGCCGTTGCCCAGCAGGAACGCGATCGCTTCCCCCACTTCATCGGCGCGCCCGACGCGGCCGCCCGGCAATGCCGCCGCCGCGCCCGCGAGGATCGCATCGCGCGCTTCCGGGCCGAACGCGTCGTAAAGCGGCGTCTCGACGAAGCCGGGCGCGACGACGTTCACACGAATCGGCTTCAGCTCCAGCGCGAGCGACTGCGCCAGCGCCTCGACCCCGCGCACGGCGGCGGCAATGACCGACGTGCCCTGCGCGGCCGGACGATCCGACAGTTGCCCGCCGGTCAGCACGATCGAGCCGGTCGCGGGCATCAGCGGCAACGCAGCGCGGATCGCGTAGACCGGCCCGGCGATACGCTCCTGCCACGCGGCGAGCAGGAGATCGGGATCGGTCTCGTGCAGCTTGCCGGCAATGAACCGGCCGGCCGTGACGACCAGGTGATCGACGCGCGTGATCGTGTCGAATACGGCCTGCACGGCATGGCGGTCCGCGATGTCGGCCACCGCGACGCGCGCGCCGCCGATCGCCTGTGCGGCGGATTCGAGTTTCGCGCGGGTCCGGCCGACCAGCGTGACACTGGCGCCTTTTGCCTTCGCGGCGGCCGCGGCCTCGAGGCCGATTCCGGAACTCCCGCCGAATAACACGACGTGCGCACCGTCCAGTGCCGAAGATTGCGTTGCCTCGTTCATGTCGACGCCTCATCAGGGATTGAAGGTTCGCGAACGTTAGGTCATTCTCCATTGCGCAGGAATATGGGAGACTTGAATAAAGGTCATGCCATAAAGGAATGAGATGGATTCGCTGCGATCCATGCGCGTGTTCGTCCGCGCGATCGAGCTCGGCAATTTCTCGGCGGTCGCGCGGGAGGAAGGCACCGGCCAGCCGACGATCAGCAAGATCGTCGCCGCATTCGAGAAGGAACTGGGCGTTCGCCTGCTCGAACGCTCGACCACGAGCCTCGCGCCTACCGACGAAGGCCGCCGGTTCTACGATCGCTGCAAGCGCGTGATCGACGAATACGCGAGCGCGGTGGCCGAGGTGCGCGGGCAAACGGTGCGGCCGGTCGGCAAGCTGGTCGTCAACGCGCCGCTGGGGCTGGGCGAGCTGAGACTGAACGCGCTCGTGCTCGAATTCCTCGCCGCGTGGCCGGAGATCGAGGTCGAGCTCCAGTTGACCGACCGCGTGATCGACCTCGTCGAAGAAGGCGTCGACGTCGCCATTCGCCTCGGCCAGCTGCTGCCGCCGGATGCCGTGGCGCGCCATATCGCGTCGTCGCCGCGCCTGCTGGTCGCCACGCCGGCGTACGTGGCGCGGGCGCCGAAGCTCCGCCGGCCGGACGACCTCGCGAAGCACGAGTATGTCGGCTACGCGCGCGCGGACATCGGCAACGAACTGGCCTTCGCGCGCGGCAGCGAGCAAGTCGTCGTTCCGGTGCGCGGCCGGTATCGCGTGAACAGCTCGATGGCGCTGCGGGAATGCTTTCTTGCCGGAAACGCGGTGGGCAGCGGGCCCGCGTGGCTCGTTCAGGACCTGATCGACAGCGGTCGCCTCGTCCGGTTGCTGCCGAAGTGGGACATGGTGCCGCCGCATGCGCTGCACCTCGTCTATGCGTCGCGCCGGTATCTGCCGCTGCGAACCCGCACGTTCCTGCAGTTCATGGAGCAGCGGATTCCCGAGCTGCCCGGGTTCCATGCGACCACCGCCCCGACCCGTACCCCGACCGCGCCCGCACCGCGGCGGGCCCGCTAATCGACGCTCGCCGCGGCCACGGCCGGCCCGGGCGTCGATCCGCCACCGTTTTCCCGATCCGCCGAATCCCCGCTATTGCAGCGGCGCCGGCGGGCCGTTCGGCTAAAATGCCGCACTTTCCACCTTGTCCGGCCCGCTCGCCATGCAACCCGCCTCCCCCGCCCAACCCGCCGCCCATGGCGCCGACGCCGCAGATTCGGCCCGCGACCTCGTCTACGGCCCGAACGACCGGCCGGCGCCGATGGTCGCCTTCGTCGCCGCGCTGCAGCACCTGCTGGCGATCATCGTGCCGATCGTCACGCCCGGCCTGCTGATCTGCCAGGCGCTCGGCGTGTCCAGCCGCGATACGACCCTGATCGTGTCGATGTCGCTGGTGATTTCCGGGATCGCCACCTTCGTCCAGTGCAAGCGCTTCGGCCCGCTGGGCGCCGGCCTGCTGATCGTCCAGGGCACGAGCTTCAACTTCGTCGGCCCGCTGATCGCCGGCGGCAGCCTGATGGTCAAGCAAGGCACGCCGGTCGAGACCGTGATGGCCGCGATCTTCGGCGTCGTGATTGCCGGGTCGTTCGTCGAGATGGGCGTGTCGCGCATCCTGCCGTTCGTGAAGCGCCTGATCACGCCGCTCGTCACCGGCATCGTCGTGCTGCTGATCGGCCTCACGCTGATCAAGGTCGGCCTGATCAGCATGGGCGGCGGCTTTGGCGCAATGGCCAATGGCACCTTCGCGAGCGCGGAGAACCTGACGCTGTCCGGCCTCGTGCTCGGCACGATCATCCTGCTGAACCGCGTGCCGATCGTGTGGGTGCGCAGCACCGCGCTCGTCATCGCACTCGTGATCGGCTATCTCGCGGCCGCGTTCCTCGGCCGCCTCGATTTCACCGGTATGCACCAGGCCGCGCTGTTCCAGGTCCCGACGCCGCTGCACTTCGGCATCGGCTTCTCGTGGGCGCTGTTCGTGCCGATGCTGATCATCTACCTCGTCACGTCGCTCGAAGCGATCGGCGACGTCACGGCCACAAGCAAGATCTCGAACGAGCCGGTCGAAGGCCCGGTGTGGATGCAACGGATCAAGGGCGGCGTGCTCGTGAACGGCGCGAACTCGCTGCTGGCCGGCGTGTTCAACACGTTCCCGAGCTCGGTGTTCGCGCAGAACAACGGCGTGATCCAGATCACCGGCGTCGCCAGCCGCTACGTCGGCATCTGGATCGCGGGGATGCTCGTGGTGCTCGGCCTGTTCCCGGTCGTCGCCGGCGTGCTGCAGGCCGTGCCGGAGCCCGTGCTCGGCGGCGCGGCGATGGTGATGTTCGGCGCGGTGGCCGCATCGGGCATCAACATCCTCGCCGGCGTCCATCTCGATCGTCGCGCACTGCTGATCATCGCGGTGTCGCTCGCGCTCGGCCTCGGCGTGTCGCAAGTGCCGGACATCCTCAACAGCCTGCCGCACGCGCTGAAGAACGTGCTGGAATCGGGCGTGGCAACGGGCGGCATCTGCGCGCTCGTGATGAACTGGTTCCTGCCGGAAAAGAAGTAACGGCGCGACGCCTGACCGGCGCCCCCGCAAGCCGCGCTCCCGGTGCATCGGGATGCGCGGCTTTTTTCATGGCGGACGAGTGTGTCCCGCATCGAGGGATAACGTCGCCCGATTCGAAGCGAAGGGCGAGCCCATCGCGCACTTCATGCCATCGTCCCGCCCCCTGGGCGCGGACGCCGGGCGCCAGCCGGGCACGGATTCGAATCTGCGAAACGCAGCGGCGGCCTGGCCGGGGACGCGACGGTGACGATCGATCGTCAAACCAAGTCAGACCTGCTTTGCCGATCGATCCGCGATGGTTAGAATTGCTTCATGCCTCAAACCCCCGCCCCCACCAACGCCCCCGAAGCGAGCACCGTCCCGGTCAAGGAACGTGCGACCGTCGTCTGCTACCGCGGCGAGCAAGTCTTGCTCGTTGCCCGTGCGGCGTCGCGCTGGGCCCTTCCCGGCGGCACGATCAAGCGCGGGGAAACGCCGCTCGAAGCCGCACATCGCGAGTTATCCGAAGAAACCGGCATGACCGGCCAGCATCTCGTCTACTCGATGCAGTTCACCGGCCTCGCCAAGATCCATCACGTGTTCTTCGCGGAAGTCGGCCCGGACCAGACGCCGCAAGCGAACAACGAGATCGAGAAATGCAAGTGGTTTCCGATCGACAGCGTCGACGGGTTGCGCGCCAGCATTCCGACGAAGCGCATCGTCGAACTCGTTTATCAACACGAAATCAGCAAGACATAGCCCGCGACGGACGTGCGTATACGCGAGCCGGCAAACCGGCCCGGATCATCCTGTGTGAATCAGCAGCGCATGAGCGCTCAGTGCGGACGCCTTCTTCGCAACTCGTGTGTCGCATAGACGACCAGGAAGATGCCGAGCATCGCAATACCGGACGCCATGAAGTCGTTCGCGCTTCCCGAGCTTTGCAGGGACGTCGGGAAAATGCCGAGACTCAATCCTGCAACAGCAAGAAGCAGTCCTGCAGCCACGCCCCAGATCGGTCCGGCGGTCTTGTCGATTTTATTTTTCATACAGCACCCGTCTACAGTCATTACCTGAACGGTATCGGCAAGGGACGCCGCGTCTACCTTCAGTGATTCGACTATAGCCCGAAAAAAAATCGCAAACTTTTAGTGCTTTTCCCGATCAAGTTTTGGCGATTGCAATCGCCGGTGCTGTCGTGCAATTGCACGTTGATTGAAGCGTGTCGGGTCGACAAGAAAATCGGGGTGGCGGAAGGCAGCAGGAGTCGAACCTACCCGGGAGTGTCTGACACCCCCAACTGGATTTGAAGTCCAGCCGTACCACCGGATACGAATGCCTTCCGTGGGGAAAAGAACCCAAAGAACAACGAGCGCCTACGCCTGAATACCCGCCCAACCGCTGTCAGGCCGCAGGAGGTGAAGATCGCGGTGGAAGCGAGTATACCCAACCCGGTCGAAGAACTCGAGAATCTGGATCGCGCGCTTGCGGCCGAGCCCCGTCGCATCGCGGAACGTCGCGGCATCGAGCCCGCCGGCGCGCGACGGCGCGAGATGCGCGACCAGTTCCGCCAGCTCGCGCACGACACCCGCGTGATAGAACAGGTCGCGCACGACCTGGTGCACGTCGCCGCGCCGCGCGAGCTTGCGCAGCAACGCGCGCACCGCGTCCTCGGCCGCGCCCGTGTCACGGGCCAGGTCGCGCACCCACGGCGGATCGAAGCGCCCCGCATGAATCAGCGGCAACAGTTGCTGCGCCAGCGCCTCCTCGCGCGGCTCGAGGCTCACCGAATGCGACGGCAGATGCAGCCACGGCCCGCTTCGCGCGACTTCGCCGCCGGCCACCAGCGCATCGACGAGCGCGCGCCACAGCGCATCGCCGGCGAGCGGCGCGGCCATCCGCCGCAACCGCGCGGCGTCGAGCCCCTGCTCGTCGGGCATGCGCTCGTGATACGCGCGCAGCGTATCGATCGCCCGCGTCTGCAGTGCGCGCCAGTGCGCCCGGGCAATCACCGCGCCGTCGTTCGACGCGGCGTCGCGCTGCCCGATCGCCAGCGCGTCTTCCGGCAGCGCCAGCGCATTCGGCGCGAAACCCGTCAGGTGCGTGAGCATCGCGCGCGGGATGCCGAGCGGCGCCTGCGCGAGCAGCGCATCGAGGCGGCCCGCATCGAGCCATTCGGCCAGCGCGTCGAGCCATGCGCGGCGCGCAGGCGTACGACGCTTGCGCGCCGGCCCGAACGGATCGAGCACGCGGCCGCCGCCGACCGTGCGCGTCGCCTGCGGATTGCGGACGATGAACCGGTCGCCCGGCAGCGCAAACACCGGCTCGTCGAATACGAGTTGCACGCGCATCCGCTGGCCGGCCGCGAGCGTATCGCCGTCGAGCAGCGCGACATGCGCGACGCGATGCAACGTGCCGAGATGCACGTGCAGCGGCGCCCAGTGCGTCAGCGTGAGCCCCGCATCCGCGAGCAGCGTCAGCTCGACGTCGAGACGCGGCGACGTCGCGACGAGCCGCGCATCGGCGACGGTGTCGCCTCGCTCGACATCGGCCTTGTCGACCCCGGCCAGATTCAGCGCGCAACGCTCGCCCGCCCGGCCGGCCTCGACCGGCCGGTTCTGCGCGTGGATGCTGCGCACGCGCGCCGCGCCGCCCGTGCGCACGATCGCGAGCGTGTCGCCGGTCGCGACGCGGCCCGCGAACGCGGTGCCCGTCACGACGGTACCCTGCCCCGCGAGCGTGAACACGCGATCGACCGCGAGCCGGAACAGCCCGTCGTCGCGGCGGGCGCGCCACGCGATCGCCGCGTCCGCCAGGTAACGCTTCAACGCGGCGACGCCCGGATCGTCCGCAGCCGTCGCGCGCGTTTCGAAAATCGGCACGCCGGCCAGCGTCGAGTCGTTCAGCCACGTGGCGATCTCGTCACGCACTTCGGCCACGCGTGCGGCATCGACGCGATCGCACTTCGTCAGCGCGACGGCGCCATGCGTGACGCCGAGCAGCTGCAGGATCGCGAGATGCTCGCGCGTCTGCGGCATCACGCCGTCGTCGGCGGCAATCACGAGCAGCGCGAAGTCGATCCCGCATGCGCCGGCCGCCATCGTATGAATCAGCTTCTCGTGGCCCGGCACGTCGATCAGGCCGAGCACGTCGCCGTTGTCGAGCGGCGTATACGCGTAACCGAGCTCGATCGAGATGCCGCGCGCCTTCTCTTCCTTCAGGCGATCGGTATCGACGCCCGTCAGCGCGCGCACCAGCGTCGTCTTGCCGTGGTCGATGTGCCCCGCGGTACCGACGATCATGCAGCAGGCCCCGCGAGCGGCACGCATTGCGCGACGAACACCGCCTCGTCGGCGGCTTCGAGGCAGCGCAGGTCGAGCCGCAGTGCATTGTCGGCGACGCGGCCGATCACCGGGCGCGGCCATTCGCGCAGCCGTTTCTCGAGCTGCGCCAGTGCACGGCCGCCGCGCTTGCCGTCCGCCGTGCGCACGACGAGCCCGGCGCTCGGCAACTGGTCGACCGGCAGCGCACCGCTGCCGATCTGGCTGAACATCGGCTCGACCGTCACGTCGAAACCGCTGCCGAGCGCGGCCTGCAGCGCCGGACGCACGCGCTCGGCGGCCTCGGCGATCTCGCGCTGCGGGCGCGTCAGCAGCCGCAGCGTCGTGAGCCGGTCACGCAGGAACTCGGGCGACTGGTAGAGGCGCAGCACCGGCTCGAGCGCCGCGAGCGTCAGCTTGCCGACGCGCAGCGCGCGCTTGAGCGGATGTTTCTTGATCTTCGCGATCAGCGCGCGATCGCCGACGATCAGGCCGGCCTGCGGCCCGCCGAGCAGCTTGTCGCCACTGAACGTGACAACGTTTGCGCCGGCGGCGACGGTTTCCTGCACGGTCGTCTCGTGCGGCAGGCCCCATTGCGACAGGTCGGCGAGCGTGCCGCTGCCGAGATCGACGGCCACCGGCAGCCCGTGCTCGCGCGCGAGCGGCGCGAGTTCGGCGAGCGTCGCCTCCTTCGTGAAGCCGCTGATCGCGTAGTTGCTGCAGTGCACCTTCATCAGCAGCGCGGTGCGCGGGCCGATGGCTTCCGCGTAGTCGCGCAGATGGGTGCGGTTGGTGGTGCCGACCTCGCGCAGCCTGGCGCCCGCGCGGCTCATGATGTCGGGAATCCGGAATGCGCCGCCGATCTCGACCAGCTCGCCGCGCGACACGACGACTTCCCGCTTCGTCGCCAGCGCCGACAGCGCCAGCAGCACGGCCGCCGCGTTGTTGTTGACGACGGTCGCGGCTTCCGCGCCCGTCAGTTCGCACAGCAGATCGTCGATCAGGTCGTCGCGATCGCCGCGGCGGCCCGTGGCGAGATCGAATTCGAGGTTGACCGGCCGCGTCAGCACGTCGACCACCGCGCGCACCGCGTCGTCGGGCAACAGCGCGCGCCCGAGGTTCGTGTGCAGCACGGTGCCGGTCAGGTTGAACACGGCGCGCACCGCGCCCGCGCTCTGCGCGGCCAGCGTGCGCGCGACGGCCGCGGCGATGCGCGGCTCGTCGAGCGGCTCGGCCCCCGCCGGATCGTGCTGCGCGGCGGTACGCCAGCGCTCGAGCTCGGCGCGCACCGCGCCCAGCACGCGCGTGCGGCCATAGTCCGCGATGAGCGGTTGCAGCGGTGCCGACGACAGCACGCGCTCGACGGACGGCACGCGCGCCAGCACGGCATTCAGTTCATTCACACCCGGTTCGGTCACGTAGTGGTGGCTCCAGTCTCATGCTTCGCAGTGGGCCGGCGCCGGCGCTCGCGCGCTGGCCCGGCCCCTGCCGTCAATCCGCTTCCCGCGAAACATCCGGCCACAGCAGCGGGTTCGGTGAACTGCGCTGGTAGCCGGCTTCGTTCATCAGCAGGTCGAGCGTGAGACTCGCGAGATCGTCCGCCAGCGGCTCGAACTCGTAGTCCTTGTCCTGATAGCCGATCTTGCGATAGGTCTTGCACTCGTCGCACGATTCGGCCTTGACGGCTTCGCTGCCGCCCTCGATCCCGTGATATGCGATGCCTTTCGTCGAATCGCAGTGCGAGCACTTCGTGCGCACCATGTGCCACTCGGTCGTGCACAGCCCGCATTGCAGGAAACGGTAGCCCTGGTACTGGCCGCCGACCCGCACGACGCTCGCGACCGGATGCGTGCCGCACACGGGGCACAGCCCCGGCTGGTCGAGATACGGGACGTCGGCCGGCGGAACGCGGCTGGCGAGATCCGTCCAGACGACCTGCAGCGCGGCCATCAGGAACGGCGCGGTAGCCGGGTCGACTTCGGCGAAACGCAGCGCGAGGATCGCGTCGGCTTGCGCGTCGAGTTCGGCGGGCGCCATCAGGCGCAGCCGGTCGAGCAGCTTCGCGAGCTGCGGATTGACGAGCCCGGCGCCTTCGACGCGGTCGAGCAGTTCGTACAGCACGGCGCGCCAGCGCGGATCGCGCTCGCCGTCGAGCGCCGGCACGAGCGGCATCGAATGCTCCTGCGCACGCGCGATCGCTTCCTTCGACGGCAGCGGCAGTTCGAGCGTTTGCAGCGTCGCGTGCTGCGCATCGGCGACGGTGGCCATCAGCCGCAGGTAGCCGCTGATCGGGTTCAGGTCGGCCAGCTTGCGCAGCCGCGCGGCGCGCGCCGAGAACGCGGTGGCGCGCTCCGGCAGGCGAAAGCGCGGGATGGCCGAATGATCGAGGGTCGAGATCTCGGTCGGTTCGAGGATGCGTTGTGTCACAAAAATATCTTCCAAAAAAACAAGCGCCGACGCATCGGCGCTTTCGGGCAGTTCCGGCGAAGGAGCGGAGCAGCCCGCCGCGATTCGGCGAGCCGCCCCGCTCCGGTGCGTTATTTCACGCTTTCACGGAACCACTTCGGGTGATGCTTGCGAGCCCAGCCCAGCGTGACGGTGCCGCGCACCATCGCGCCGATCGAGCCCTTCACCCACAACGCCGCGTAAATGTGCACGATGATGCTCGCGATCAGCACGAAGGCCGCCACGGCATGCACGACAGCGGCCGCGCGGATCACCCCGATCGGGAAGTAGAACGAGAAGTAGCGCCGCCAGATCACGACTCCCGACAGCAGGAGCAACAGCAGGCACGCGACCAACGTAAAGAATAGCAGCTTCTGCCCGGCGTTATAGCGCCCGACCGGCGGCAGCTTGTCTTCCTGGTTGGTCAGCACGTCGCCGATCTGCTTGAGCCACTGGCGATCGTCCGCGTCGAGCGCGTTGTGGTGCCAGAAGCGCACCACCAGGATCGCGAACGACACGAACATCACGAGGCCGACGAACGGATGCAGGATCCGCGTCCACTGGCCGCCGCCGAACAGCGCGGTCAGCCAGAACATCGACGGATGAAACAGCGCGAGCCCGGACAGCGCGAGCAGCACGAACGTGATCGCGGTGATCCAGTGGTTCGTGCGCTCGTTCGCCGAGTAGCGGACGATCAGGTTGGGGTCGTCGTGGTTCATTTCGCGTCCTCCTTGATGCGTCGCGCCTCGTCGCGCGCGGCCTGTTCCTCTTCGTCGCTCACCTCGTTCGGACCGACCCGGACATAGTGGAAGAACCCGGCAAGCGCGGTCAGCGCGATGCCGGCCACCGCGAGCGGTTTCGCGATGCCCTTCCACAGCTTCACCATCGGGCTGATCGACGGATTGTCGGGCAGCCCGTGGTACAGCGACGGCTTGTCCGCGTGGTGCAGCACGTACATCACGTGCGTGCCGCCGACGCCCTGCGGGTCGTACAGCCCCGCATGCTCGAAGCCGCGCTCCTTCAGGTCCTCGATCCGCTCGGCCGCGTGCTGCTTCATGTCCTCCTTGGTGCCGAACACGATCGCGCCCGTCGGGCAGGTCTTCACGCAGGCCGGTTCCTGGCCGACCGCGACGCGGTCGGAACAGAGCGTGCACTTGTACGCGCGATGATCCTTCTTCGAGATCCGAGGAACGTTGAACGGGCAGCCGGTCACGCAATAGCCGCAACCGATGCAGTTCTCCTCGTGGAAATCGACGATCCCGTTGTTGTACTGCACGATCGCGCCCGGCGACGGACACGCCTTCAGGCAGCCCGGATCCTCGCAGTGCATGCAGCCGTCCTTGCGGATCAGCCACTCGAGGTCACCGGCCGGGTTCTCGTATTCGGAGAACCGCATCACCGTCCACGAATGCTCGGTCAGGTCGGCCGGGTTGTCGTACACGCCGACGTTGGTGCCGACCTCGTCACGCAGGTCGTTCCACTCCATGCATGCCGTCTGGCATGCCTTGCAGCCGATGCACTTCGATACGTCGATCAGCTTGGCGACACTCCCGGTCACCGGTTCGCGCACCGTGGGCGGTGGCGTCGTGGTGGCCGAGACGCGCTTGATATCCAGCGATTGCAATGCCATCTCTTTCCCCTTACGCCTTTTCGACCTTCACCAGGAACGACTTGAATTCCGGTGTATAGGAGTTGCCGTCACCCACGGACGGAGTCAGGGTATTGGCGAGATAGCCGGGCTTCGTCAGACCCTTGAAGCCCCAGTGCAACGGGACGCCGACCGTCTGGACCTTCTTGCCGTCGACCGTCAGCGGCTTGATCCGCTTCGTGACGAGGGCGACCGCGATGATGTAGCCGCGCTTGGACGACACCTTCACGCGCTCGCCATGCGCGACGCCGACTTCCTTCGCGAGGTCTTCGCCGATCTCGACGAATTGCTCGGGCTGGATGATCGAGTTCAGCCGTGCATGCTTGGTCCAGTAGTGGAAGTGCTCGGTGAGCCGGTACGTCGTCGCCACGTGCGGGAACTCCGCCACCTTGCCGAACGACGCGCGGTCGTCCGGGAACACGCGGGCAGCCGGGTTGTTCAGCGCCTGCGGGTTGTTCGGGTGCAGCGGGTTCGCGTCGAGCGGCGTCTCGAACGGCTCGTAGTGCTCGGGGAACGGACCTTCGTTCATCCCCGCCCGGGCGAAGAAGCGTGCGACACCTTCCGGGTTCATGATGAACGGCCCCATCCCGTTTTCGGGCGATTCGTCCGCCTTGAAGTCGGGAATGTCGGCCCCCTTCCACGCGCTGCCGTTCCAGCCGATCAGCTTGCGGGTCGGGTCGAACGGCTTGCCGGCAACGTCGCACGACGCGCGGTTGTACAGGATCCGCCGGTTCGCCGGCCAGGCCCACGCCCAGTTCAGCGTCTGGCCGATGCCGGTCGGGTCAGAGTTGTCGCGCCGCCCCATCTGGTTGCCGGCCTGCGTCCACGCACCGCAGAAGATCCAGCAGCCGCTCGCGGTCGTGCCGTCGTCCTTCAACTGCGCGAACGCGGCCAGCTGCTCGCCCTTCTTCACGAGCGTCTTGGCCGGATCCTTCGGATCGGGCAGATCGGCGAGCGCCTTGCCGTTGAACTCCATTGCCAGCTCTTCGGGCGTCGGGCTTTCCGGGTTCGCGTACGGCCAGGTCAGGTTGACGATCGGATCCGGATACTTGCCGCCGTCCGTCTGGTACATCTTGCGCATGCGCAGGAACAGCCCGGACATGATCTCGAGGTCGCTGCGCGCCTCGCCCGGTGGCTCCGCGCCCTTCCAGTGCCATTGCAGCACGCGGCTCGAACTCACGAGCGAGCCGTTTTCCTCCGCGAAGCACGTGGTCGGCAGACGGAACACCTCGGTCTGGATCTTCGACGAATCGACGTCGTTGTAGTCGCCGTGATGCTTCCAGAACTCGGAGGTTTCGGTGGCGAGCGGGTCCATGATCACGAGCCACTTCAGCTTCGCGAGCCCGGCCGCCGTCTTCACCTTCGACGGCGACGCCGCAAGCGGGTTGAAGCCCTGGCAGATGTAGCCGTTCATCTTGCCGGCATTCATCAGCTCGATCACCTGCAGCAGGTCGTACTGCTTGTCCAGCTTCGGCAGGTAGTCATAACCCCAGTTGTTCTCGGCGGTCGCCGCATCGCCCCACCAGGACTTCATGAAGCTCACGTGGAAGGCCTTGTAGTTCTTCCAGTAGCTCAACTGGTTCGGCCGCAGCGGCAGCTGCACGCGCTTCTTGATGTAGCCGTCGAAATCCTGCTCGGCCTGCATCGGCAGCGTCATGTAGCCCGGCAGCAGGTTCGACATCAGCCCGAGGTCGGTCAACCCCTGGATGTTCGAGTGGCCGCGCAGCGCGTTCATCCCGCCGCCGGCGATGCCGATGTTGCCGAGCAGCAGCTGCACCATCGCACCGGTGCGGATGATCTGCGCGCCGATCGAGTGGTGCGTCCAGCCGAGCGCGTACAGCACCGTGCCGGCGCGGCCGGGAACGGCCGTGGTCGCGAGCATCTCGCACACCTTCAGGAATTTCTCCTTCGGCGTGCCGCACGTCTGCTGGACCATGTCCGGCGTATAGCGCGCGTAGTGCTGCTTCAGCAGGTTGTACACGCAACGCGGATGCTGCAGCGTCGGGTCGACCTTCACGAAGCCGTCGTCGCCGCGCTCGTAGTCCCAGCTCGATTTGTCCGGGTACGCGTGCTTCTCCGCGTCGTAGCCGGAATAGATGCCGTCGTTGAACGCGAAATCCTCGCGCACGATGAACGAGAAGTCCGTGTAGTTCTTCACGTACTCATGCTGGATCTTGTCGTTCGTCAGCAGATAGTTGATGACGCCGCCCAGGAAGACGATGTCGGTGCCGGTGCGGATCGGCGCGTAGTAATCGGCCACCGAGGCCGTACGCGTAAAGCGCGGGTCGACGACGATCAGCCGCGCCTTGCGGTGCGCCTTCGCCTCCGTTACCCACTTGAAACCGCACGGATGGGCCTCGGCTGCATTGCCGCCCATCACGAGAATCACGTCCGCGTTCTTGATGTCGACCCAATGGTTCGTCATCGCTCCACGGCCAAACGTCGGGGCAAGACCTGCCACCGTCGGGCCATGTCAGACACGCGCCTGATTGTCGAATGCGAGCATCCCGAGACTGCGGATGGTCTTGTGCGTCAGGTAGCCGACCTCGTTGCTGCCCGCCGACGCGGCCAGCATGCCGGTGGTCAGCCATCGGTTGACCTTCGCACCGTCTTCCGCCGTCTCGACGAAGTTCGCGTCGCGGTCGGCCTTCATCAGCTTCGCGATGCGGTCGAGCGCGTCATTCCACGAAATCGGTTCCCACTTGTCCGAGCCGGGCGCACGATACTCGGGGTGCGTCAGGCGATTCGGGCTGTGGATGAAGTCGATCAGGCTCGCGCCCTTCGGGCACAGCGTGCCGCGATTGACGGGATGGTCGGGATCGCCTTCGATGTGGATGATGCTCGGCTGGGCGTTTTTCGCGCCGTCTCCGAGGCTGTACATCAGGATGCCGCAACCCACTGAACAGTAAGGACAGGTGTTGCGCGTTTCGACGGTGCGCGCCAGCTTGTACTGTCGGACTTCGGCAAGCGCTTCGGACGGAGAGAAGCCCATCAGGGCTAGACTCGATCCGGCAAGCGACGTAGCCGTCACCTTCAGGAACTGGCGCCGGGACATTTGTAGCATGGCTGGTCTCGGCGTTATTGTGGGGGTGAGGAAACTGAAAGGAATTATAGACAGTTCGCGCAACTATGTTCGAATCCTCGGATCAATACTGAATTGTCTGATTACCAACGATGATCCGCGTTCCCCGCGCCACCGAACCGTCATGAAACGACAGATCACCTCCGAAGCCACCCGTCTCGCGCAAGAACAGGCCAACTGGGCCCTCACCGCGTTCAAGCGCTTCTCGTCCGACCGCTGCTCCGCGATGGCCGCGGGCATCGCCTTTTTCTCCGCGTTCTCGCTCGCGCCGATGCTCGTGATGGTGATCGCCGTGGCCGGCTGGTTCTACGGCGACGATGCCGCGCGCGGCCAGGTGTTCGAACAAGCGCACCAGCTGATCGGCGACGACGCGGCGGCCAGCATCCAGACGATCGTGCAGAACGCGCACCGCGCGGGCGAGCGCGGCGGCCTGGCCACCCTGATCTCGTTCGCCGCGCTCGCGATCGGCGCGTCGGCCACCTTCGCGTCGCTCAGCGCCGCGCTCAGCGTGATCTGGCCGGCCACCGAGAACCGCTGGTCGAGCATGCTCGGGCTCGTGCGCGTGCGGCTGATCTCGTTCGGGCTCGTGCTCGGCGTCGCGTTCCTGCTGATCGTGTCGCTCGTGCTCGACACCGCGATCACGTTCGTCGGCACCTGGCTGCTCGGCAATTCGCCGTACGTGATCGTCACGAACCTCGTGCAGTTCTTCGTCGGGATCGCGGTGCTCGCGGGCGCGTTCGCGTCGCTGATGAAGTTCCTGCCCGATGCGCGCGTCGCCTGGCGTGACGCCGCGATCGGCGGCATCGTGTCCGCGATCCTGTTCTCCGGCGGCAAGAAGCTGTTCGCGCTGTACCTTGCGCGTGCGGGCACCGCAAGTGCATTCGGCGCAGCCGGATCGTTCGCGGTCCTGCTGATGTGGCTGTACTTCTCCGCGATCGTGCTGCTGCTGGGTGCGGAATTTGCGGCCGCCCGCGGCAACGCGCATCGGCTCCCGGGTACCGCCGCGCCGAGCGCTTCCGCGCAATCCGATCGCCCCACCGGTCGCGCGCACGACGACTGAGGCGCCGCTTCCGCAACATCGCGGCACGCCCCCGCACACGCGTCTGCCCTTTGCAACCACGCTGCCCGCGCGCATTCGCGCGGCGTTGACACGTTCTTTGCATGCGTGCGCATTCGTTGTCGCCACCGCAAACGTTTGCACGCTTCCGTTTCGGTGTGCGGACGGGCCGAAACAGGCTTCCTGCCGCGATGCGCATCAACTAGTGAAACAATCGCATCGCAGCAATTGTCAACTTTTTCAAAAACAGAAACAGTCGTTGATGTACTTGATATATATGGACTTTTTCTCGCTGTTACCTTTTCGAGACACTTTATTTTTTAAGCTTTCTTGCGTCGATGGCACTGAGCTATTCTCCAATCCGCAACAAAAAACGATGAATCACTTGCGTGGAGATACTCAACGATGAAGAAACTCGCTCTCTCGACCCTCTCGCTCGCCCTGCTGGGCGCCGCTGGCGCTGCTCACGCTCAATCGAGCGTGACGCTGTACGGCGTGATCGATACGTCGATCACCTATGTTCACGGTAACGACGGTCAAGGTAACAATTCGTGGTCGATGGGTAGCGGCAACCTGCAAGGTAGCCGCTTCGGCCTGAAGGGTTCGGAAGACCTCGGTGGCGGCCTGAAGGCGATCTTCCAGTTGGAAAACGGCTTCAACTCGGCATCGGGTGCACTGGGCCAGGGTGGCCGCATGTTCGGTCGCCAGGCTTTCGTCGGCCTGCAAAGCGACCAGTACGGTACGCTGACGCTGGGCCGCCAGTACGACCCGCTGGTCGACCTGGTTCAGGCAGTCACGGCTGACAACTACTTCGGCAGCGTGTTCGCCACGCCGGGCGACGTCGACAACAACGACAACAGCCTGCGCGTCAGCAACGCGATCAAGTACACGTCGCCGGTCTGGGGCGGCCTCCAGTTCGAAGGCATGTACGCACTCGGCGGTGTCGCCGGCGCAACGGGCAAGGGTCAGACGTGGGCCGCAGCCGCAGCCTACAACAACGGCCCCCTCGGCCTGGCCGCCGGTTACTTCCACGCCAACAACTCGGCTCCGCTGAGCACCGCAGGCGTGCGCACCGGCTGGGCCGGCACGTCGGACGCGATCTTCGACGGTTCGGGCGCGTTCATCAACAACGCCTACACGTCGTCGTCGTCGATCGGTATCGCTCAAGTGGCTGGCCAGTATGCATTCGGCCCGGTGACGTTCGGCCTCGGCTACAGCAACGCGCAGTACAAGGCGGACGCGAACTCGGCATTCGGCACGAACCAGAAGTACAACACGGGTCGCGCATTCGTCACGTACCAGGCATCGGCACCGCTGCTGCTCGGCCTCGGCTACATCTACACGAAGGGTAGCGGCCAGACCGACGCCAAGTACCATCAGGTTTCGCTCGGCGCCGACTACTCGCTGTCGAAGCGTACCGACGTCTACCTGGTTGGCGCATATCAGCACGCAAGCGGCAAGAACGCCGACGGCAGCGATGCTCAGGCATCGGTGGGCTCGTACGGCATCGCCGGCAAGAGCTCGCAGGAAATCGTCGCGCTCGGCCTGCGTCACAAGTTCTAAGAAGTACGTTTCCGGCGTGCATGGCGTCTCCGACGCCTTGCCGCCGACCTGGAAAGCCAGCCCCGGTTTCGGCCGCGGCTGGCTTTTTTTCGTCCGTCTCCCGCGTGCCGGCAGCGCCCGCACCGGCCGGCAACCGGAACCCGGGCCGACCCATGCCTGCCGGCCAGCAGCGGCGCCTGGCGGCTGCAAAGCGCCGGGAACACCGTTTGCGAAGCGCCGCGCCGGTCGCCATCCGTCCGCCGGGCGACTACCATCCGCACTGCCGGCACCGCTCGTCCGGTGCGATCGCAATGTGCCGACGCGTGTCGATTTCGGCAATCGTCATCCGTCGTCTCGATGGCGGCACGCAGTTCGCGCATCGCCCCATTCATACAGGAGATACGCCATGACGATTCAGAAGATCACGCCTTTCCTCTGGTACGCGGCGGAAGCGGAAGAAGCCGCCGCCTTCTATGCGGGCATCTTTCCGGATTCGCGCGTCGTGCGCGTCACGACGGTGCCCGGCACCGACGGCACGCGGATGGTCGAGTTCGAGCTGTTCGGGCAACCGTTCTTCGCGATGAGCCATCCGCGCACCGATACGTTCAACCACGCGATCTCGCTGCTGGTCAGCTGCGCCGACCAGGCGGAACTCGACCGCTACTGGCATGCCCTGCTCGACAACGGCGGCACGGCCGACGCCTGCGGCTGGCTGAGAGACCGCTACGGCGTGTCGTGGCAAATCGTTCCGGAAACGCTGATCCCGATGGTGTCCGACCGGGACACGGTCAAGGCCACGCGCGTGGCCGCCGCGATGATGCAGATGATCAAGCTCGACGACGCCGCATTGAAGGCCGCCTACGCCGGCACGGCGGGCTGACGAAGCAGCACGTCGCACGGCGCATGCGCGATGACGCGCCGGGTCGCCGACAGGCATCCGGCTCGACCGCATGCGCGTGCGACTGCCGCGCCATTGCAGAGAATCTTCATCGGCGTCGCCGCCAAGCCGGCCACGCGCGCGGCATCCGCCGCTACGTCGACAGCATCGACTCGACCGTTCGCCGCGCGTAGCCGATGAATGCGGCAAGGGGTTCGCCCGACAGGATCGCCGCGTCTTCCTCGCCGCCGAGATAGGCGGCACGCGCCGCCGCGACGACCGGCCGGCAGGCTTGCGGCAAGCGTTCCAGAACCCATGTCGCCGCGACGTCCTTAGGCGCGATCCTGCCGGTCGCGGCGCTGTACCAGATGCGCGCGAGCGCGAGCACCACGTTGCACGCGTCGCCGCGCCAGTCCGGTTCGGCATTCCACTGCGCGACCGTCGCCAGTAGCGCGGCGACAAAATCCCGTGCGGGCACTTGCTCGAAAAGCACCGCCGCCGGCGCGCCAACCAGCACGACACTGTGCTGCCGCACCTTCGTCAACAGGATCGCCAGATCGTGATCGACACGCGCCGGTTCGACGATGCCGGCCTCGAGCTCGTGACGCAGCCACTCGCCGAACTGCAGTTCGCGACGCGCCGGATGACGCCACGGCACGACCGCATCGTGTGCGACGACGGTCACTTCCAGTGCACGCATGCCGCCGGCGCGACCAGGCGGCGCCGATAAGGCCAGCAGGTCGAGCATCAGTGCGTGCCGTGTCGATTCGTCCGGCCGGGTCGACACCGTCACCAGCAGGTCGATGTCACTACGCGGCTTCAGTCCGCCGTCGAGCGCCGATCCGAACAGATGGATTGCCGTGAGCGTCGCGCCGAGATGCCGCTCGATCGTGCCGCACGCGGCGGTGACCTGGGCTGCGATTTCGTCGGGAATGCATTCAGTCACGATGCACGTGCCTCGCGATGCGCACGCAACCGGCACAGCGCGCGCGACGGGCAGCGGCGGATCTGCTGCAAGCGCGCGGCGGATTGCCGTTCGTCATCGCGCGTGCGCGGCGCGTCTTCGATCGTGCGTCACGCGTCGAACCGGGCCTTCCGCCATTTCGCTGCTTCGCTGCCGCACGATTTGCGCAGCGCAATAAAAATCCCCGCACGCTTTCGCGTGCGGGGATCGTCGGACATCGCAGCGGCTGCCGACATGCATTCGGCAGCCGCTGCGCAGCATTACGCTGCCGCGTCCTTCAGCTTCTTCAGCGCACGTGCCTTCACGCGCACGCTGGCCGGCTTCGCCGGGAACCAACGCTCTTCGCCCGTGAACGGATCCTTGCCGAAGCGCTTCTTCTTCGCCGGCACGACTTGCGCCGTGATCTTCAGCAGACCCGGCAGCGTGAACTCGCCCGCGCCCTTCTTGTGGACCGAGCCCAGCACGACGTTCTCGAGTGCGACGAGCACTGCCTTGACAGCCTTCACTTCGACAGCTGCGCGCTCAGCGATGTGCGTTGCGAGCGATGCCTTCGTGAACTTGTCCTTCAGCGGCGTCGGAGCGGCCGGTGCCGCCTTCGCGACAACCTTCTTGGCCACTACTTTCTTCGCGGGCGCAGCCTTTTTGGCAGCCACTTTCTTGGTGGCCGGTGCGGCAGCCTTCTTGGCCACCTTTTTTGCGGAAGTCGCCATGTTTCTCCTACCAGGTGTGGTCGTTGGATACACGAAGCGTGCAACGCGCGCGCTTCAACGCCGGATTCTACAAGCGCCTTGACGCTTCGTGCAGTACTTTTATGCGTTTTCGCGGGGTTTCCCGCAGGTTTTTTTGCATGCGACCGATTTCATCGACGCTCCAGCATCAAAAAACGCCTTCACGTAGGCACCCGAATGCGAATTACGTTCGATATTTGCGCACCTATACTGGGCTCGCTCAATGCCCGGATGCCTCCATGCGCGAAGCCAGATACGTCAAAGGACTCGACGGCCTGCGAGCCCTCGCCGTCATCCTCGTTTTCCTGTCCCACAAGGGCCACGTCCTTGCCGTCGACGTCGGCAAGCTTGGCGTGTGGACGTTTTTCCTCATCAGCGGATTCCTGATCGTCGGCGAGCTGCATCGCAACCGCCAGGCGGTCGAGCGCGACACCATGACGCGCCGCCACGCGCTCGCGCTGTTCCTCGCAAAACGCGCGCTGCGGATCTTTCCCGTCTATTACCTGCTGCTCGCCGCGCTCGCGATCGCGCACGCGCTGTTCTACCAGCGCGGCGTCAATCTCGGGCTCGCGTGGCACGCGGCGTTCCTGTCGAATTACTGGATCGGCGCCGTCAAGGACGGCTGGCCAGGCTCCACGTCGCACTTCTGGAGCCTCGCGGTTGAACAGCAGTTCTATCTGATCGCGCCGCTCGCGCTGCTCGCGGTGCCCGCCGCGCGACACGTCGCGCTCGGCATCGGAGCCATCGCACTGTGCGCGCTCGCGCATCTCGCGCTCTACCTGTGCGACGCGTCGCCGGTGCTGATCTATGCGTTTTCCCCGTGGAATTTCGCGCTGATCGCGCTCGGCGGCGTCGGCGCGATGGCGCTCGCCGATCGCGGCGCGGCCGCCGTGCGCCGCGTTCCGCCCGGCTGGCTCGGCGCGGCCGGCGTCGTGTTCTTCCTCGTGCTGCCTGCCTGCATGCCCCTGCCCGACGCGCTCGCGGGGCTCGCGGATCTCGGCCTGTCCGCATCGCTCGGCGCGCTGCTGCTGTGGATCGTCAGCGAACCCGAGCATCCGGTCGTGGCGCTGCTCGACTGGGCGCCGCTCGCCTATCTCGGCACGATCAGCTACGGCTTCTACCTGTTCCACAACCTGATTCCGGCGCGTTTCGGCGTGCTGCCGGCGCACGTCGGGCACGTGGCCATCCCTGAAATCGTCCGCGACACGCTACCCGAGATGCTGCAGTTCGCGCTCGCCGTGCTGCTCGCGCACCTGTCGTGGCGCTATCTGGAAAAGCGGCTGCTCGATTTCAAGAAGCCGGTCGCCGCGATGCTGGCCCGGTATTTCGTCGCACGGCCGAGCACGTCGGCGCGTTGAACACGGCACGGACGCGGCAACGGCCGAGCGGGGAAGCGGTGCTTCACGCCACATCCCGGCGCTGACGCTCAACACTCGAGCCGTCGCGTCATCGACCGGCGCCGGCAAAACCGATGCGGTCACGAACGTCGATGCGCATCGCGCAATCGAACCGCCGATCCTGTCATCCGGGCGCCCGTCGCGGCACCGGTTTCAGCCGTGACGTCCGCGCTCGTCGGCGCGCCCCGCTCCGCACGCAGCCCCGATCCTGAAGCCGATCCGCCACGACACCCACACCGACCGCACGCGCAGTGATCGCGCAACGGTGCACCCGCACACGCAAAAAAGCCCCGGCGCGCGAGCGGCCGGGGCCAACGGAACAACCACCACCTGAAACAACGGAGCGCGCGGCTGCTTAGGCGACAGCAGCCAGCGCGGGCAAGCAGGTACGCAGGTAGGCCTCGAATTCGCGGCTCACTTCCGGATGCTGGAGCGCGAGCTCGACGGTGGCCTTGAGATAGCCGATCTTGCTGCCGCAGTCGAAGCGCGTGCCGTAGTAGCGATACGCGAGCACCTGCTCGTTCGCGAGCAGCGACTGGACCGCATCGGTCAGCTGCAGCTCGCCGCCGGCGCCCGGCTTGAGCTTGCGCAGGTGATCGAAGATCGTCGGCATGAACACGTAGCGGCCGACCACGCCGAGATTCGACGGCGCATCTTCCGGCGCCGGCTTCTCGATGATGCCCGACAGCTTGATGATGTCCTCTTCCCATTCGCGGCCTTCGACGACGCCGTACGAGCGGCTGTCCTCGCGCGGGATCGTCTCGACCCCGATCACCGAGCTGTGATAGTGGTCGAACACGTCGACGAGCTGCTTGAGCACCGGCTGTTCGCCGTGCAGCAGGTCGTCGGCGAGAATCACCGCGAACGGCTCGCCGTGCACCAGCTTCTCCGCGCACAGCACCGCGTGGCCGAGGCCGAGCGCTTCCGGCTGGCGCACGTAGAAGCAGTTCACGTGGCTCGGCTTGATGCCGCGCACCAGTTCGAGCAGCTTTTCCTTGCCGCGCGCCTCGAGCTCGGCCTCGATCTCGTAGGACTTGTCGAAGTGATCCTCGATCGCGCGCTTGCTGCGCCCGGTGACGAAGATCATCTCGGTGATACCTGCGTTGATCGCTTCCTCGACCGCGTACTGGATCAGCGGCTTGTCGACGACGGGCAACATTTCCTTCGGGCTCGCCTTCGTTGCCGGGAGGAACCGCGTGCCGAGACCGGCGACGGGGAACACGGCCTTGGTGACTTTCAACATGTTCACATCCTGATTGCGTTGACTGCGCCGCGTCGACCAGCGACCCGGCGCGATTGTGTTCCGAACGGCATATCGAGAATCGACGGTACTGCCAATTCGACTCCGCTCATTTTCGATATGGACTGATTGCCCAATGATTCCGGAAAAAATATAATCCTTTCAACCCGGTCGATATTGCCGAACCGAGTGCCGAGGCAGAAACAAATTACCGATTTTCCAGATACAAATTCTTACGATTCAAATTCCTCGATATAGGGCACGCCGCCCCGTTCGAGACCCGGGCGAATCGGTTCGTTCTTCAGCGCCTCACGGTACGCCGACAGCACGGCCATGACCAGCAGTACTGCAGCGCTCGCGATCCAATGCATGTCCATCTTGCCGCTCCTTGCATCAATCAACTGGAGCTTCAAACTATCAGAAAAAAATCGGTAAATAATTGACCCGCCTCGCGGAACCGCTTTCTGATCGCGATAAAACCATGATGTGGAATTGCGATATTTCCCGGCGAGATTTTTTTATTCATTGATCGAATTCTTGCGCATTACGATTGGATGAAACTTCCCGTCCATCCGTCGCAAGGAATCGAATCGCATGCAAGCTTTCAGCGGATCGTCTCTGACCGCGCCGCCCGTCGCCGATCACAAGGAACACGTGATCGACGCGATGCGCGGCTTCGCGGCGCTGCTCGTCGCCTATTTCCACTGCCGCCAGGTCGTCTGGGTCGGCATGCAAAGCTTCCATCACGCTTACGGCCACGCGCTCACCCCGGGCGCGATCGCCGGCTACCTGACCTTCCCGTTCGCGTGGGGCTCCGCCGGCGTGCCGATCTTCTTCGTGATCAGCGGCTACTGCATCCATCGCAACGCGGCGCTCAAGCTCGCGGCCGATCCCGCCTACCGGCTCGACGCGCCGAACTTCTGGGTGCGCCGGTTCGCCCGCATCTACCCGGTGCTGCTCGCCGCGCTGCTGTTTACGCTCGCCCTCGACTCGGTCAGCCTGCAGATCGAGCCCGTCAGCCACAAGATCCGCGACGTCGGCCTCGTCGCGTTCCTCGTGAACCTGTTCTCGCTGCAGGGCGTTGCCGGCTACACGTACGGGTCGAACGGCGCGCTGTGGACGCTGTCGCTCGAAGTGCAGTTCTACGCGATCTACCCGCTGCTGTTCGCGATCCGCCGGCGCATCGGCATGCCGGCGGTCGTGGCCGCGGTCGCGCTCGTCAACGTCGCGTCGGCGTGGCTGCTCGAACGGCACGACCTGCAGTTCTTCACGTCGTACTGGCTGTCCTGGACGATCGGCGCGTGGATCGCCGACGTGCGCGCGCAGCCGGCCCGCGGCGCGGCCGCCGTGCCGTCGCGCGCGTGGTACGGCGCGGCCGCCGTGCTGCTGGCCGCCGGCTGCGGCGCGTTCCATTTCGGCCAGTACGGCGCGTTCCAGCTGTGGTCGGCCGGCTTCGCGTGCTTCCTGTACCGCGCGCTCGCCCGTCCTCCGCGCCCGACGCCGCCGCTGCGCGTGCTGAGCTGGTTCGGCGACTTCAGCTACTCGCTGTACCTGATCCACCTGCCGCTGTTCGTCTGCCTCGGCTCGGTGCTGTTCCATTCCGAGCTGCAGCTGTCGATCTGGCCGTCGTTCGCGTTCATGGCCGCCGCGATCCCGGTCGCGTATGTGTTCTACCGGATGTTCGAACGGCCCGCGATGACGTGGTCGGCCAGCTTCAAGCCGGCTCGCCCCGCTCGGGTCGTGACGACGGCACCCGAACGGGCTGTTTGATCCGGCCGGAACGCTTTCCCGAGCCCTCGCGCGGCGGTGCGCTGCGCGGGGGCTTTTTCATGGCCTGAGCGCGCCGGCATGCCGGGTTGGCGGGGGGTGGGTAGTCTTTTGGCGTCGGGCCGCGCTACGGCCCGCATGAGCCGCCCTCGACCGCCTTTCACCATCGGGACTGCCTGGGCGCGGCCTTCTGGCGTCACCTTCTGGCGTCACCTTCTGGCGTCACCTTCTGGCGTCGCCTTCTCGCGTCGCCAACCGCGCCGTCCCAATCAACGACCGGCCAAGCACGCGCCCCACGCGGCGCACAACAACCTGCCCACCACCCGCCCGACAAATGCCCCGGCGCTGAAAAACAAAGCCCTCACGCAGCACACCGCCGCATGAGGGCCCGTTTCCCGCCGGCTCGCGCCGCTTACCGCTTCTTCGCCTTCGCGGCCTTCGCCGTATCCGCGAGGATCTTCTCGACCCGCTCCACGTAGGTTTCGGTGCCGAACCGGCGCACCGCCGTCGCCCGCCCGCTCGCGACGAGCCGCTCGCGCAGCGCGCCGTCGCGCTTCAGCGCAGCCAGCGCATCGGCCAGCGCGGCCGCGTCGCCCGGCGCGCAGAGCAGCCCGTTGTCGCCGTCCTCGATGATCTCGACGACGCCGCCCGCACGGGCCGCGACGACCGGCCGGCGCGCGAGCATCCCCTCGACGATCACGCGCCCGAACGGCTCGGGCGTGATCGACGTGTGCGCGACGACGTCGACCGCCGTCATGCAGGCGGCCACGTCGCGCTGGAACCCGAGGAAATGCACGCGCTCGTCCATCCCGTGCCGCGCGACGTATTCGTGCAGCTGCGCCGCGTATTCGTCCTCGCCGAACAGCGGCGCGCCGACCAGCACCACGTGCATGTCGGGATGCCGCGCGGCGGCTTCCAGCAGCACGTGCTGCCCCTTCCAGTGCGCGAGGCGGCTGAACGAACCGACGAGCCACGCGTTTTCGGGCAACCCGAGGCGCGTGCGCAGCGCGGCCTGGCTGACGCCTTCCAGCGCGTCGAACGGCTCGGCCGAAATGCCGTTGAACACGACGTCGACGTGCTGCGGCGTGAAGCCCGTCAGCGCCCGGAACGCCTGCGCGGACGCATCGGAGTTCGCGATCACGCGCGTGACGCCGAGCCGCGCGCAGTACTTGATCGCCAGCAACTGCTTGCTGCCGAAATGGTCGGTGCTGACGATGTCGCGCAGGTGCCACACCACCGGCTTGCGCGCGAGCCGCCCGGCCAGCGCGGCGACCACCATCGCGCGCTGCGTGTTCGCGTAGATCACCTCGGCACGGCGCGCGCGCCGCGCGACGTCGCGCACCAGCCGCACGAGCTGTTTCACCGCCCCGACCGACACGCCGCCCTGCTTGCGCACGCCCGCGAGCGCGCCCTGGTCGACCACGTCGACGCGCGCGCCGATCTCGTCGAGCGCCGCACGGAACGGGCCGTCGTCGAACAGCAGGACGTCGGCGTTCGCGCGCATGTGCTTCATGATCTCGAGCAGCGACAGCTCGGCGCCGCCGAGCACGCCGCTCTGGTCGAGCACGAGTGTCGCCGGGCCGCGCGCGGCCGGCATCGGCGCGATGGCCGTACCGCGCTGCGCGGTCGAGCCGGGCAGCGCCGCCTCCACATAGTCGAGGAAACGCCGCCGGAACGTATCGGCGGAAAACCGCTCCGCGTTCGTGCGGCAGGCGGTCGGCGTGAAGCGCTGCGGCGCACGCTCGAAATCGTCGACGGCCGCGACGATCGCGAGCGGCGTCTGTTCGTCGAAGAACAGCCCGGTCGGGTTCAGGTCCGATTGCGGGTCGAGCACGGTTTCGAGCGCGCCGCCCTTGCCGTACGCGATCACCGGCGTGCCGCACGCCTGCGCCTCGACCACCGAGATCCCGAAATCCTCCTCGGCCGCGAATACGAACGCCTTCGCGCGCCGCATCCGGTCGTGCAGCACCGCGAACGGCTGGTAGCCCATGATCTCGACGTTCGGGCCGGCCTTCGCGCGGATCTTCTGCATCTCGGGGCCGTCGCCGATCACGACGAGCTTGCGCTCGGGCGTGCGCGAAAAGGCTTCGACGATCAGGTCGATCTTCTTGTACGGCACCATCCGCGAAGCGGTCAGGTAGAAATCCTCCTTCTCCGCGTTCAGCGAAAACGCGTCGACGTCGACCGGCGGGAAGATCACCGCCGCGTCGCGGTGGTAGACCTTCTTGATGCGCCGCGCGATGAACGCGGAGTTCGCGACGAAACCGTCCACCGCGTTCGCGGTGCGCGTGTCCCAGTTGCGGATGTAATGCAGGATCATCCGCGCGAGCAGCGACTTCGGCCCGCGCGTGAGGTTCGACTGTTCCAGATACTGGTGCTGCAGATCCCACGCATAGCGGATCGGCGAATGCACGTAGCTGATGTGCACCTGGTCCGGACCCGTCAGCACGCCTTTCGCGACTGCATGGCTGCTCGAGATCACCAGGTCGTACTCCGACACGTCGAGCTGCTCGATCGCGAGCGGCATCAGCGGCAGGTAGCTGCGGTACTTGGTGCGCGCGAACGGCAGCTTCTGGATGAACGACGTCGTCACCGGCTTGCCGCGCACGAACGCGCGATCGTCGAGGAAATCGACGAGGCTGAACAGGTCCGCGTCGGGAAAGCACGCGACGATCTGCTCGAGCACGCGTTCGGCACCCGCATAGGTGACGAGCCAGTCGTGGACGATCGCCACGCGCAGCGCGCGCGTCGGATGGCGCGCGCTGGCCCGTTCGGCCGGCAGCGCCCGGCGCAGCGCGGCGGCGTCGCCCGCTTCGGCCACGGCCGCATCGGCGGTGGCGAGATTCAATACGGCGTGTTCCGCCAGATCGCGATTCATCAGTCGCTCCAAGAAACGGTGCCATTGACGGCGGGGAGGACAGGTGTGTCCTTGACAGCCAGCTTGGTCTGCAGGCTAGGATGGCCGGCATGATCCTTGTCTATCGCTACCGGGTTAAGTCGCTCAACGGACTGCTTAACAAGCAAAGCCGCGCAGTGAACTACGTCTGGAACTTCTGCAACGACACGCAAAAGCACGCGCTCAAGTGGTGCAAGAAGTGGCCGACGGGTTTCGACCTGAACGTGTTGACGACCGGTGCCAGCAAGGAACTCGGCATCCACTCGGGCACCGTCAACGCAACGTGCGAGCAATACGCGAAGTCGCGCAGCCAACACCGTCGGCCTTACCTGCGTTATCGCGGCAAGAAATCGCTGGGCTGGGTGCCGCTGAAAGGCCGCGATCTTAAACGCGAAGGCGACGCGTTTCGCTTCGCCAGCAACACCTTTCGTGTGTTCAATAGCAGGTCGCTTCCTGAAGGCAAGATCAAGGACGGCACCAACTTTGCGCAGGATGCGCGCGGCAACTGGTTTCTCAACATCGTGATCGAGATGCCCGATGTTCAGGCGCGCCCGATCCGTTCCGGCGTCGGCATCGATCTTGGTCTGAAAGACTTCGCCACACTTTCGACGGGCGAGAAGCTGCCTAACGATCAGTTCGGCCAACGCGCGGCCGAGAAGCTCGCGCAAGCGCAACGGGCGCGAAAACACAAACGGCATATCGCGAAGCTGCACGCCAAGGTCGCGAATGCCCGTGCCGACTTCCAGAACAAGCTCGCGCTCGATCTGGTGCGGCGTTTCGATTACATCGCTGTCGGCAACGTGTCGGCTGCCAAGCTCGCCAGAACCAGAATGGCGAAGAGCGTCTACGACGCGTCCTGGTCGTCCTTCCGAAACAAGCTCCGCTACAAGGCGATCACGCACGGAGCCACGTTCGAGGAAGTCGACGAAAGCGGTTCTACCCAGTCCTGTTCGGCGTGCGGATCGAGAGATAGCACGACGCGGCCGAAAGGTATCGCGGGACTGCGAATAAGGGAATGGACATGTAGTAGCTGTGGTGTCGTACATGATCGTGATACCAATGCGGCGTTGAACATTCTCCGATGCGGACGTGCATCGCCAGGTGTGGGAATCCGCTGCCTCTAGGCAGCGGAGAACGTCAAACGGTTCTCCTCGCATTGAGACGGACGAACAGGTCGCGCACCAGCGCACGCAGCCCCGGTGTCATCGTGAGCGACCACGCAACATTCAACAGCAGCACGACCGCGCACATGCCGATCGACTCGACGAGCCCCGACCACGCCTGCGCCAGGAACAGGCTCGCGAGCAGGAAGGCCAGGTGCGCGAGCATGTCGAGCACGATCGCGCGCATCCGGATCGCCGATAGGTACAGCAGCACGCCGTAGTCGACGAGCGCGCGCGCCGCGACGACCACCGCCGCGCCGATCAGCCCGAAGTGATGGATGCCGAACCACAGGCCGCCGACGAAGAACGGCATCTCGACGAGCCCGGCGAACGCCGCGCGGGCCGGGTTGACCTGCGACTGGATCAGGATCCGCGTGACGCTCGCCTGGCCGACGAGCCACACGCTGATCACCAGCACGCGGCCGACCGGCGCCGAATGCGCGGCGAGATCCGCGCCCACCCACAGCGTGAGGAACGGCGCGAGCGCGAAGATCGCGACGATGCCGACCGGCGTGAACACGCCGTTCAGGAATTCGAGCGACTGGCGCGCGAGCGTGTCCGCATGGTCGCGGCCCACCGCCGACAGGCGCGGGAACAGCGTGCGCACCAGCGCGTTCGGCAGCATGTTCAGGCGCGTGACGAGGTTCTGCGGCACCGTGTAATAAGTGACGAACTTCGCGCCCATGCCGGCGCCGAGCATCACGCGGTCGAGCGTGTCGGCGATCATGCTCGTCGTGCTCGCGATCAGCATCCAGCCGCCGAAGTTGAACAGCCCTTTCGCGGTGCCCCACTGCGGCGGATCGATGCGCCGGATCCCGAGCACCTTGATGCTGGCCTGGCCGAGCATCACCGCCGCGATCAGCCGCGCGACGACCGCTGCCGCGAGCACCGTCTGCAGGTTCGGCGCGATCCACCATGCGGCGCCGAGCGGCAGCAGCTGGAACAGGAACGTGCCGATCGTCTGGTTCGTGTTGAACACGCCGAAGCGTTCGGCACCGTTGATCGCGCCGGCGAACACCCATGACACGTTCGCCAGCGGAATCGCGAGCGCGAGCCACGGCAGCGCGAGATACACCTCGTGCTGCATCGCCGCCGACACCTTCGTGAAGTACGCGGTGTAGACGAACGCGCCGAAATAGATCAGCAGCCCGCCGACGATGCCGGTGCCGAGATTCAGCCAGAACGCGCTCCAGAACACGCGCGCGCTTTCGTCGGCGTTGCCGCTCGCGAGCGCCTTCGAGATGTGGTTCTGCGCGGCCATGCTCATCCCGAGATCGAGGATCCCGAAATAGCCGATCAGCGTCCACACGAGGCTGACGACGCCGTAGCGTTCGACGCCGAGCGCGTGGATATAGGCGGGCACCGTCACCAGCGACACGAAGGTCGGCAGGATCAGCCCGATGAAGTTGATCGAAACGTTCTTGAGTATGCCTTTGTCCATGCTTCTGCCTTGTGTGACGTCGCCCGTCACGGTTTCCAGCGATACATCAGCACCTTGCCGCGTGCGTCTTCCTCGACGAACACGAGGTACTCGCCGTTCTCGCGCCGGAACGCGCTGATGCCGAACGGCACGTCGACCCAGCCGGAGGCCTTGCCGACCTCGGCGCCCGGGCTCATCACGCCCACTTCCTTGCCGGTTTCCTTGTCGTACACGTGGATCTTGCCGACCGGCTCCACCCCGAACAGGTAGCGGCCCTCGGCCGTGAGCCCGATCAGGTCGAAGATCGGCTTCGCGTCGAGCTGCCACGGCAGCGCGACCTGGTAACGCACGACCGGCGAACCCGTCGACCACTTGTCGAAGCGGATCAGCACGCGCCCCACTTCCTTGTTGATGCCCGGCTGCGGCGGCGCGTCGGCCGTGTAGCCGGTCACGTACAGCGTGTCGGTCTGCGGCTCGTAGATCGCACGGCGCAACTGCGTGAACGGCTGCGGCATCGGATAGGTCGTGACCTTGTCGTACGAGTAGATCGGGTTGCCGGCCTTGTCGACGCCGCCGTACTGGAAGCGGTGGATGCCGCGCACGTCGCTGGTGCGCCAGATGTCGCCCTTCGTGTCGACCCACCAGCCCCAGCCGCCCGCCTTCGCCTTGCCCGTCGTGTTGATCTCGGCCTCGTCGGCATCGATCCGGCCGTTGCCGTTCGCGTCGCGCCACAGCCAGTCGCCGCCCGGCGGCTTGTTCGGCACCTTGTCGACCGGTCGCGCACGCCCCGCGATCAGGCCCGACGGAATCGCGACCTCGCCGTCGCGCTTCGCGTCGAAGCGGTAGATCTTCAGGTGATCGGCGTACATGTCGGTCAGGTACAGGAACGTGCGGCCGTCGAGGCGCCGTGCGAACGGCATGCCGGGATACTGGTCCGTGTGGAACACGGGATCGTCCGGATACTTGAAGCGGTTCGACAGGAAGCCGACGTATTTCCAGTCCTGGCCCGGCGGTTTCGACAGGTCGAGCTCGAAGCGCTTGTTGCCCGTGTACACGCTGTTCGGCCGCGCCGGGTCGAGCCACGCGCCGTCGACGAACAGCAGCCCCTGCACCTGCCAGCGCTGCTTGCCGTCCGGCGTGTAGCTTTCGAGCACCGCGCCGAGCCCCGCGCCGATCGTGTCGTGGCGCGGCCCGATGCCATTCATCGACACGTAGATGTTGCCCGCGCGGTCGACCCCGACGCCCGTCAGCCCGTTGAAACGCTGCGGCCCCGGCCGGCCCGGCACCGGGCCCGCGAAGATGCCGCCGCGCTCGCCGAGCGTGCCCGACGGCGCATAGCCCTTGCCGCCTTTCGAGAAGATCAGGATCTGCTGGCGCGGGCCGTTGTCCGCCACCAGCACGCGCCCTTTCGCGTCGACGGCCACGTCCACCGCGTCGGTGCCTTCCGGCAGCGCGGGCGCGTCGTCGAGCTTGCGGCCGTCCGCGCGCACGTGCACGAGGTGCGCGGGCCCGTTGAGCGTATCCGTGAGCAGCCACAGCGTGCCGTCGCCCGCGAGCGCGAGGCGGCCCGGCTCGTGTGCGCTCCACGTGCCCTTCTGCTGCATGGTCTCCGCGTCGTACACGTTCACCGCGTCGCGCGACGGATTCGTCGCGAACAGCGTCTTGTCGTCGGCCGCGAGGCCGCCGACTTCCGCCTTCTGCTCGCCCACTTCCGAGCGCGCGGGCGCCGCGACCTCGTTCATCATCATGAAGCTCGCGGCCATCCGCGCGCGGCCGGTGTCCGCGCGGCCGCCCGGCGCGACCTGCGGCGCCGCACGGAACGGCGCGGGCTGCTTCAGGTCGCCGATCGTGCGACGCGAGATGCCGAACCACTGCTTGCCCTTGTCCGGCCAGATGCCGGGCGACTGCAGGTGGCCGCGCTCGTTGCCGACACCGATCGCGACATACGCGTACTTGCTGTTCACCGCGATCGCGCTGCCGCCGAGGTTGCCCCAGCCGTGCGTGCCGCCGGCGAAGCCGAGCATCTTCCCGTCCTGGTAGACGCTCGCCTCGGCCCCGCTCTCGTCCCACGGCGCATTCGTATACACCTTGCCTTCAGGCGTCACCGCGATCGCGCGGATGTCGATCTGCGTCCAGCTGCCGTCGCCATAGCCGAACGTATTGCCGATCCACGACGTCGTCGCGGGCAACACCGTTTCGGCCGGTGCGGCGCTCGTCAGCAGCGTCACGCATACCGTCATGCCTACCAGAATCAGACGTCGCAATGCGCTTCTCCATACTTGATGCAACAGCGACCGGGCCGCCGCAAGGACTGCCGCCAGCGCACCCTGTCGCTAAATGGGTTTCAAACGTCGCGATGCAGGTTACAAGCAAAAATAATCACAAGAAATTTGGAAATATTTGGGGATGTTTCCGCCCGAAATATCGAACCGGAACAGAGCCGAAAAGGCGCCCGAAAGCGGCAATAACGACCGCCCTTCGGTTTCCGTCCCGTAGAAAATGCCGCCTTCCACCGCCTGACGGGGCCGCCCGGGCGCCGACCTTTCATCCCGCGACAGGAATAATCGGCATTTGAATATTTGCCGTCAGATAAATGACGCGCGTTTTTTTGCCGATTTCTTTTCCCTAGAATCGATTTCGATTCGATATTTCATTTAATGGCATGCATTACGTTCACGTTTACGCATCGGATGTGCGACACGCCCCGGCTCACGCCGCGCGTCGCGAAGGAGCGGCGCGATGACGGGCATCTCGCGACCCGCGGACCTCACCCCGCCGCAACACGGCCGCATCGTTCAGCTCGACGGGCTGCGCGCGATCGCGGTGGGCGCCGTGTTCCTGCAGCACGCGCTGAAGGCGCCGCTCTGGATGGGCGTCGACCTGTTCTTCGTGCTGAGCGGGCTGCTGATCACCGGCATCCTGCTCGATCGCAAGGCGCGCGGGCAGTCGTACTTCAGCCACTTCTACGCACGCCGCGTGCGTCGCATCCTGCCGCCGTACGTGCTGCTGCTGGTGGTGTCGACGCTCCTGTTCGGCGCGGGCTGGCTGCCGCACTGGCCGTGGTTCGCGTTCTTCTCGACCAACATCGGGCTGTCGCTCGGCAGCATCGGCCATGACAGCCTGAACGTGCTGTGGTCACTCGCGGTCGAGGAGCAGTTCTATATCTTCTGGCCGTTCGTCGTGCTGTGGTGCTCGGAGCGCGCGCTGCTGTGGGTCGCCGCCGCGCTGATCGTCGCGGCCCCGGTGCTGCGCGCGATCGCGACGCCGTGGTTCGACTCGTTCTGGCCGATCTACTACCTGACGCCGTTCCGCATGGACCTGCTCGCCGCGGGCGCGCTGCTCGCGATCGTGCTGCGCCGCGACCGGCGCGCGCTCGAGCCGTTCTATCCGCTCGCGATCGTCGGCGCGCTCGTATCGCTCGCGATCCTCGGCTGGCTGCACCTGTCGTTCCCGCGCTTTCGCGCCGCGAACACGCCGCTGTCGAATGCCGCGCTCTACAGCATCTCGCTGCTGCTGTGCACGTCGATCGTCGTGATCGCGCTGCGCGGCCGCGGCCTCGTGCAGCGCGTGCTGACGAACCCGATGCTCGTCTACGTCGGCACCGTCAGCTACACCGTGTACCTGATCCACCTCAGCGTGCTGTACGCGCTGTGGCCGCTGCACCTGAACCGCTTCGTCACGGCCGCGCTGGCGCTCGCGATCACGCTCGCGTACGCGACCGTGAGCTGGTACGGCTTCGAACGGCGCCTGACGCGCGGCCCCGCACGCCGCGCGCTGCCGGCCGCCGCCGGCACGACCGCCTGAATTTCATCATCCATCGTTTCTACCAGGACAACGTCATGAGCCAAACTCGCAAGAAGGCCATCATCACCGGGATCTCGGGGCAAGACGGCGCCTATCTGACCAAGCTGCTGCTCGACAAGGGCTATGAAGTCACCGGCACCTACCGCCGCACCAGCTCGGTGAATTTCTGGCGCATCGCCGAGCTCGGCGTCGACACGCACCCGAATCTCACGCTCGTCGAGCACGACCTGACCGACGCCGGCTCGAGCCTGCGCCTGCTCGAACGCACGCAGCCCGACGAGCTGTACAACCTCGCCGCGCAGAGCTTCGTCGGCGTGTCGTTCGACCAGCCGGCGACGACCGCCGAAGTGACCGGCCTGGGTCCGTTGAACCTGCTCGAGGCGATCCGCGTCGTGAGCCCGAAGACGCGCTTCTACCAGGCGTCGACCTCCGAGATGTTCGGCAAGGTGCAGTCGATTCCGCAGACGGAAGCGACCTCGTTCTATCCGCGCAGCCCGTACGGCGTCGCGAAGCTGTACGCGCACTGGATGACGGTGAACTACCGCGAGTCGTACGGCCTGTTCGGCAGCAGCGGCATCCTGTTCAACCACGAGTCGCCGCTGCGCGGTCGCGAGTTCGTCACGCGCAAGATCACCGACACCATCGCGAAGATCAAGCTCGGCAAGGCGACCCGCCTCGAGCTCGGCAACCTCGACGCGAAGCGCGACTGGGGCTTCGCACTCGAGTACGTCGAAGGCATGTGGCGCATGCTGCAGGCCGACGAACCCGATACCTATGTGCTGGCAACCAACCGGACCGAAACCGTGCGCGACTTCGTGCGGATGGCGTTCGCGGCGGCTGGCTATCAGATCGAGTGGACCGGCAAGGGCGAGCAGGAGCGCGGCCTCGACGCGGCGACCGGCAATGTGCTCGTGGAAGTGAATCCGAAGTTCTACCGCCCTGCCGAGGTCGACCTGCTGATCGGCTGCGCGGACAAGGCTAAAGCCAAACTCGGCTGGGAACCGAAGACGACGCTAGAACAACTTTGCCAGATGATGGTCGAAGCGGATTTGACGCGGAATCAACACCATGACACGTTCTGAAGCCGGACGCCCGTCGCGCCGTGCATTCGTCACCGGCCTGACGGGCTTCACCGGCCGCTACATGGCCGAACGCCTGCAGGCGGCCGGCTATGAGGTCTGGGGCACGGTCGCGCCCGGCACGGCACGGCCCGACGATCCGGCTTTCGCGCACTGCACGCTGCTGCCCGTCGACCTGCTCGATGCGGATGCGATGCGCGCGGCGGCCGCCGACGCGCGGCCCGATGCGGTCGTGCATCTCGCCGCCCGCGCGCACGTCGCGCAGGACGAGCCGTCGCAAACTTACGCGGTCAACATCGTCGGCACGCGCAACCTGCTGGCCGCGCTCGCGGGCCTCGACCGCCGCCCGTCGGCCGTGCTGCTCGCCAGCAGCGCGAACATCTACGGCAACTCGACGGCCGGCGTGCTCGACGAAACCGTCGCCCCGGCCCCGGCGAACGACTACGCGGTCAGCAAGCTCGCGATGGAATACGCGGCGAAGCTGTGGGCCGACCGGCTGCCGATCGTGATCGCGCGGCCGTTCAACTACACGGGCGTCGGCCAGAGCGATGCGTACCTGCTGCCGAAGCTCGTCGCGCACTACGCGCGCAACGCACCGCGCATCTCGCTCGGCAATCTCGACGTGAGCCGCGATTTCTCCGACGTGCGCGACGTGACGGCCGCGTACCTGAAGCTGGTCGAGGCCGCACCGGCCGGCGAGACGTTCAACGTCTGCTCGGAGCGCGCGTATTCGCTGAAGGAAGTGCTGGCGATGCTGTCGCGCATCGCCGGTTACGTGATCGACGTGACGATCGATCCGCGTTTCGTGCGGCACAACGAGGTGAAGCGCCTGAGCGGGTCGCGCGACAAGCTGCGGCGCGCGGTGGGCGAGCTGCCCGTCACGCCGCTCGACGAAACGCTGCGATGGATGGTGGAGGCGATGCGCAACGACGCGCATGCGGACGGGCATCCCGCCGGGTAAGCCGGGCGATTTGCATCGACACCAAAACGAAGGGCCGGTCACGCAAGCGACCGGCCCTTCGTCCATGTGTCACGTCAAATCACGTCACGACATGCGTGACGTGCCGCGCTCAGCCTTCCAGCCCGCGCGCGAGATCCTTGCGCAGGTCGCCCGCGTCTTCGAGGCCGACCGACAACCGGATCAGCCCTTCGCTGATCCCTGCCGCCGCGCGTGCTTCCGGCGTGATGCGGCCGTGTGTGGTCGTCGCCGGATGCGTAATGGTCGTGCGCGTATCGCCGAGGTTGCCGGTGATCGAGATCAGCTTCGTGTTGTCGATCACGCGCCACGCATTCGCGCGCTGCTGCTCGGGCGTGTCGCCCTTCAGCTCGAACGACAGGATCGACCCTCCCGCCTTCTGCTGACGCTTCGCGAGTTCGTGCTGCGGATGCGACTCGAGGCCCGGGTGAAACACGCGCGCAACCGCCGGATGCGTATCGAGCCAGCGTGCGATTTCCAGCGCATTCGCCGATTGCTTCTCGACGCGCAGCGACAGCGTCTCCATCCCCTTCAGCAGCACCCACGCGTTGAACGCCGACAGCGTCGGGCCCGCGCTGCGCACGAACGGGAACACCTTGCCCATGATGAATTCCTTCGAGCCGACCAGCGCGCCGCCGAGCACGCGGCCCTGCCCGTCGAGGAATTTCGTCGCCGAGTGCATCACGACATCCGCGCCGAGCTTCAGCGGCTGCTGCAGCACCGGGCTGCAGAAACAGTTGTCGACGACGAACAGCGCATTCGATGCCTTCGCGATCTTGCCGATCGCCTCGATGTCCGCGAGTTCGGTCAGCGGGTTCGACGGCGTCTCGAGGAAAAACATCTTCGTTTCCGGACGCACGGCTTCCTTCCATGCGTTCAGGTCGGTCGGGTCGACGAAGGTCGTCGTGATCCCGAACTTGCTGAAGATCTGCGAGAACATCCCGAGCGTCGAGCCGAACAGGCTGCGCGAGCTGACGAGGTGGTCGCCGGCCTGCAGCGCGGCCATCACGACCGACATGATCGCGGCCATCCCCGACGCCGTCGCGATGCACGCCTCGCCGCCCTCGAGCGCCGCGAGACGCTCCTGGAACATCGTGACGGTCGGGTTCGTGAAGCGCGAATAGGTGAAGTAGTCTTCCGAATTCGCGAAGCGCTCGGCCGCGTCGGCCGCGCTCTGGAAGCAGAAGCTCGACGTGAGGAACAGCGCTTCCGAGTGCTCGTTGAAGTCGCTGCGCAGCGTGCCCGCGCGCACGGCAAGCGTGTCGAAGTTGAGGGAGTCGTCCATGTTCCGTTTTCCGTATTCGATGGTCGCGCGGGTGGCGCGAACCCAGTCAAAACCAGGCCAAAACAAAAAGCCCGCTATGCGTCGGCATCAGCGGGCTTCGGTGCGGTACGACAGCGATCGACTCGGGCCGGTTGCCACCGGCCTTCGCTTTAGCTGTTTTGGGAAGTCGCCCCGCGTCCGCAAGCTGATATCAAATCGACGCAAGGCCACATCCTATCACGCTTCGTCAAAAGCGTGCGCCGGTGTCACTCGACCGACAACTGCAGGTTCATCTGCGAGCGTTCGGTGTCGCCGGCCGTGTCGCGATCGGCCTGCGATGCCGGCGTGAGGCGCGCGCGCTCGATCGCATCGAGATACTCGGGCGTCACGTCGCCGGTGATGTAGTTGCCGTCGAAGCACGACGCCTCGAAGCGTTCAAGCTTCGGGTTGATGTCGCGCACCGCGCGGCGCAGGTCGTCGACGTCCTGATAGATCAGGTGGTCGGCGCCGATGATCTTCGCGACTTCTTCGTCGGTGCGGCCATGGGCGACCAGTTCGCCGCGCGTCGGCATGTCGATGCCGTACACGTTCGGGAACTTCACGGGCGGCGCGGCCGACGCGAAGATCACCGACTTCGCGCCCGCATCGCGCGCCATCTGCACGATTTCATGCGAGGTCGTGCCGCGCACGATCGAATCGTCGACGATCAGCACGTTCTTGTCCTTGAACTCGATGCTCATCGCATTGAGCTTCTGGCGCACCGACTTCTTGCGCACGGCCTGGCCCGGCATGATGAAGGTACGGCCGACGTAGCGGTTCTTGAAGAAACCTTCGCGATACTCGACGCCGAGCTTCGCGGCGACCTGCATCGCAGCCGGGCGCGACGAATCGGGAATCGGCATCACGACGTCGATCGGCACGTTCGGCAGCTCGCGCTTGATCTTCTCGGCGAGATAGTCGCCCATGCGCAGGCGCACGTTGTAGACCGGCACGCCATCGAGACACGAATCCGGACGCGCGAGGTACACGTATTCGAACATGCACGGATTCAGCGTCGGCTGCTCCGCGCACTGCTGGCTGTGGAAGTTGCCGGCCGGATCGATGAAGATCGCTTCGCCCGGCTGCACGTCGCGGACGAATTCGAAACCGATGCCTTCGACGGCCACCGACTCCGATGCGACCATCCATTCGGTGCCGTTTTCGGTCTCGAGCTTGCCGATGCACAGCGGGCGGATGCCGAACGGATCGCGGAACGCGAGCAGGCCGTAGCCGGCGATCAGCGACACGATCGCATACGAGCCCTGCAGGCGGCGATGCACGCCCGAGACGGCCTTGAACACCGAGGCCGGATCGAGCTCGAGGCCCGTGGTCGACAGTTGCAGCTCGTGTGCGAACACGTTGAGCAGCACTTCGCTGTCGGAATTGGTGTTGATGTGCCGGCGGTCGATCCGGAACATCTCGTCCTTCAGTTGCTGCCAGTTCGTCAGGTTGCCGTTGTGCGCGAGGATGATCCCGAACGGCGCGTTCACGTAGAACGGTTGCGCCTCGGCTTCGCTCGACGCCGAGCCGGCGGTCGGGTAGCGCACCTGGCCGATGCCGTAGGTGCCGGGCAGGCTGCGCATGTTGCGCGTGCGGAACACGTCGCGCACCATGCCGTTCGCCTTGTACATGTGGAAATTGCTGCCGTCCGCCGTCGCGATGCCCGCCGCGTCCTGACCGCGATGCTGCAGGAGCAGCAGGCTGTCATAGATCAGCTGGTTGACCGGGGATTGGGAGATAACGCCTACGATGCCGCACATGGCATGTCCTTCAGAATGACAAAATCGGTTCCGTCCTGCCCGGCCGCGTCGTCACACGCGTACGTACTGGGCCATGCCGTCGGGCAGGAGCTGCTTCAGCTCGTGCACGCCCTGTTCGGCGAAAGGACGCAATAGCGCATTGCGCCAGAATTCCTGTTTGGGCAGCTCGGTCAGCCCCGCCGCCGCGACCAGCAGCACCACCAGCACGCAGCCGCGGACGAGCCCGAACATCATGCCCAGCGAGCGGTCGACGCCGCCCAGGCCACTCGCCTGCGCGATCCGCGACAGCAGCGCGTTCGCCACGCCGGCGACCAGCACCACGCCGATCACGACCAACGCGAAGGCGATCACCCACTGCGTCAGCGCACCACCCGGCCAGTTCGCCGGGATATACGGCACGACCAGTCCGACGTAGCGGCCCGCGATCACGATCGCCGCGATCCAGCCGATCAGCCCGAAAATCTCGGACACGAGACCACGCCACGCGCCACGCAGCGCAGACAACGCGATCACCGCCAATACAGCGTAGTCGAAAGCCGTCAGCATCGTGCGTTACTGCGTCAGACCGGCTTCGCGCACCTTCGCGATCGCGGCGGAAGCCGCCGCACGATCCGCGAACGGGCCCGCACGCAACAGTGTAGCCGTGCTGCCGTCTGCCTGCTTGCGATGCTCGACATATGCGGGCACACCCGCCGATTTCAATTTGGTGGCCCACGAACGGGCCGTCGCGTCGTCCTTGAACGAACCGAGCTGCACCGCGAAACGCGCACCGGCCGGCGACGACGGCGACGAAGCGTCGCTGCTGTCCGGGCTGGCGGCGTCGGCATGCGCGACGGCCGCGGGCGCGGGCGCAGGCTTCGGCGCGGCCGGCTTCGCCACGGGGGCGGCCGGTTTCGGCGCGGGCTTCGGCGGCGTCACGCTCGCCGTGCTCGTGGTATCGGGTTTCGCGGCCGGCTTGTCGGCATCCTTCGGCGCGGGCGCCGGTGCAGCCGCAACGGCGACATCGGATGCCGGCGGTTCGTCGTGCGCGACGCCTGCCTGCACGTCGGACGCGTCATCGTCGCGCGGTGCGACCGCCTGGTGCGCGGGCCGGTTCGGAATGTCGATGGCGATGTCGTCCGTGACCGGCTTCGGGTGCGAGTCGAGCACCATCGGCAACACGATCACGGCGGCGACGACGAGCGCGATCGCGCCGACGAGGCGACGGCGCGCGCGTTGCTTTTCTGGAAGGGTCGGATCGAGGAGCAGTGCGTCCGATTCCGGACGCTCGGTGCGGCGCGAGCGTCGCTCGACGCGTTCAGTAATGCGCTCCGTGCGCACGTTCCGGGAGGTCCCGGTGCGACCGCCGCGCCGCGGGGGCGCGTCGTCGTCTTTCTTGCCGAACGAGAAAATTCCCATGAATGGCTGAGTCCGAAACTGCCCGTCAGTCAGTGTTGCTGCGATTTACGGTAGGCCAGCACGCCGGCAACCGTATGGAAACTGCCGAAAACCACGATTCTATCATTCTCGGATGCTCTTTTTAGTGCATCGCGAAACGCTTCGGCAGGCGACGTGTAACGCGTGACGCTCGAATCGGGCCCCTCCTCCACGCCGGCCTTGCGCAGCGCGGCTTCGAGCTGCTCCGCGGAGGCCGCGCGCGGCAGCGGCAGGTCGGTCACGCACCAGTGGTCGATCTCGCCCTTCAGGTGCTGCAGCACGCCGTCGATGTCCTTGTCGTGCATCGCGCCGAACACCGCGTACGTGTACGGGAAGAAGCCCATGTTGCCGAGGTTCTGCTCGAGCACGGCCGACGCATGCGGGTTGTGCGCGACGTCGAGCACGATCGCCGGCTTGCCGGGCAGCACCTGGAAGCGCCCCGGCAGCTCGACGTTCGCGAGGCCGAGCCGGATGTCCTGCGCGGACACCGGCAGCAGCGGACGCAGCGCTTCGAGCGCGGCGAGCGCGGCCGACGCATTGATCAGCTGATTCGCCCCGCGCAGCGCCGGGTACGCAAGCGCCGGATAGCGCTTCTCGCGGCCGAGGTAGCTCCACTGCTGGCGCTCCGCGCCTGCCTGCGCCTCGTAGCGGAAATCGCGGCCGACCAGCCACAGATCGGCGCCGATCGCTTCGGCGTGGTCGATCAGCGTTTGCGGCGCGGCCGGATCGCCGCAGATCGCCGGCTTGCCGGCGCGGAAGATCCCGGCCTTCTCGAACGCGATCTTCTCGCGCGTGTCGCCGAGGTATTCGGTGTGGTCGATGTCGATGCTCGTGACGATCGCGCAATCGGTATCGATGATGTTGACCGCGTCGAGCCGGCCGCCGAGGCCGACTTCGAGGATCACCGCGTCGAGCCCGCGCGATGCGAACAGGTGCAGGATCGCGAGCGTCGTGAATTCGAAGTACGTGAGCGACACCGGCTCGGGCAGCGACGTGCGCGCGGCTTCGACGGCCTCGAAGTGCGGCAGCAGTTCGTCATCGGTGACGTTCTGCCCGTTCACGCGCGCGCGCTCGTTGAATTCGAGCAGGTGCGGCGACGTGTGGCAGCCGACCTTATAGCCGGCGCGCACGAGGATCGTCTCGAGGAACGCGCAGGTCGAGCCCTTGCCGTTCGTGCCGCCGACGGTGATGACGGGGCACGCGAATTCGAGCTGCAGCGCCGCCTTGACCTGCCCGATGCGGGTCAGGCCCATGTCGATGCCGACCGGGTGCGCGAGTTCGAGATGCGAAAGCCACGCGTCGAGAGTGGGAAAAGTGCTCATCGGTTCAAATCTGGATCGGTGCCGCCACTACGCCAAAAAACGAAGCGCGCCGCCTGACGCTGAAGCCAGGCGACGCGCAGTGTTCACGACCTCGCGCCGGTCAGGCCAGCGCGTCGGCCGGTTGCCGCTGCAGCAGGGCCAGCAGCTGGGCGATCTCATCGCGCATCTTGCGACGGTCGACGATCATGTCGATCGCGCCCGTCTTCAACAGGAATTCGGCGCGCTGGAAGCCTTCCGGCAGCTTCTCGCGAACCGTCTGCTCGATCACGCGCGGGCCGGCGAAGCCGATCAGCGCCTTCGGTTCGGCGATCACGACGTCGCCGAGGAACGCAAAGCTCGCCGACACGCCGCCCATCGTCGGGTCGGTCAGCACCGAAATGAACGGCAGCTTCGCTTCCGACAGCTTGGTCAGCATCGCGGTGGTTTTCGCCATCTGCATCAGCGACAGCAGGCTTTCCTGCATCCGCGCACCGCCCGAAGCGGTGAAGCAGATGAACGGCACTTGCTGTTCGAGCGCGTTCTGCGCGCCGCGCACGAAGCGCTCGCCGACCACCGACCCCATCGAGCCGCCCATGAACGAGAACTCGAAGCACGCCGCGACCACCGGCAGCGTGTGAATCGCACCGCCCATCACGACCATTGCGTCGGTCTCGCCCGTATCGTCCATCGCTTCCTTCAGACGATCGGGGTACTTGCGGCTGTCCTTGAACTTCAGCGTATCGACCGGCACGATTTCCTGGCCGATCTCGTAGCGGCCTTCCGGATCGAGCAGCCCGTCGAGGCGCTCACGCGCACCGATGCGCATGTGGTGATCGCACTTCGGGCACACGTGCAGGTTCGCGTCCACGTCGTTGCGGTACAGCACGGCCTCGCAGGACGGGCATTTGACCCACAGGCCTTCCGGAATGCCCTTGCGGCTTTTCGGGTCGGTCTGCTTGATCTTCGGCGGCAACAGTTTGTCGAGCCAGCTCATCGTATGGTTTCCTGTTCCGTGGCGGGGCGGGCCAACCGGCCCGTTCCCGCTTCCTGTGTTGTGTTTATCGCGCCGTCTTGCCCGCGCCGTCCAGGGCGGCACGCAGCTCGGCAATGAACGTCTTCAGCGCGGCGGCGGCACCCTCGGGCGCCGCGCTTTCGAGCAGCTGCACGAGGCGGCTGCCGATCACGACGGCGTCCGACACCTCGGCCACCGCGCGCGCCGTTTCGGCGTCGCGGATACCGAAGCCGACGCCGACCGGAACCGGCACGCGCGACTTGATGGCCGGGATTTTACCCGCAATGCTCGAAACATCCAGATTTCCTGCGCCGGTCACGCCCTTGAGCGACACGTAATACACGTAGCCGCTCGCGATCTTGCCGACGTCGGCGATGCGTTCGTCGGTCGACGTGGGCGCGAGCAGGAAGATCGGATCGATCTGCGCGGCGCGCATTTTCTCGGCGAACACGCCCGCCTCCTCCGGCGGATAGTCGACGACGAGCACGCCGTCGACCCCGGCCGCCTGTGCTTCGGCCGCGAACGTGTCGACGCCCATCCGCTCGATCGGGTTCGCATAGCCCATCAGCACGACGGGGGTTTTGGGGTCGGTTTCGCGAAAGCGCTTCACGTCGGCGAGCACGCTCGTGAGCGTGACGCCGCGCGCGAGCGCGCGCTCCGACGAGCGCTGGATCACGGGGCCGTCGGCCATCGGGTCCGAGAACGGCACGCCGAGTTCGATCACGTCCGCGCCGCCTTCGGCGAGCGCGTGCATGAATTCGACGGTTTTGGCCGGATCGGGGTCGCCGGCCGTGATGAACGGGATCAGGCCCTTACGGCCTTGTTCGGCGAGCGCGGCGAAGGTCTGCTGAATACGGGACATGGCAATTTTCCTGTGTCGATCCGGAGTTTGCGCTTTAGCGCTTACTCCGGTCCCATACAAAGTATGCGTTGCGTTCAGCGATGCGGCGGCGCGATTCACGCGCACGCCGGCGCGACGAGCGCGTTCACGCGCTCGTGCGCGATCGCACAATAGCTTTCGTTGATCTCGTAGCCGACGAAGTCGCGCCCCTGCCGTGCGCAGGCCACCGCGGTCGTGCCGCTGCCCATGAACGGATCGAGCACGCGGCCGCCCGGCGGGCAGCTTGCGAGCACCATCCGCTCGATGATTTCCAGCGGCTTCTGGGTCGGATGATCGACGCGCTCCGCGTGCTGCCGATGCAGGCGCGAGACCGACCAGACGTCCTTCGGGTTGTAGCCCATCTCCAGCCACTTGCTGCCTTCGAACAGCTTGCGCGAGCGGGCCTTCTTCGTGTCGGCGTCGTACGGGATGCGGACCGGATCGAGATCGAAGTAATACGCCCTGGAAACCGCGAAAAAGCCGATGTTGTCGTGCACCGACGTGAAACGGCGCGTCGTGCCGCCCATGCTCGGCACGCGCCGGTCCCAGATGATCTCGTTGACCATCGTGAGTTGCGTCTTCAGGAAGCTGAAGATTTCCGGCGCGTACTGCCACGTGCAGAAGATGTACATCGACCCGCTCGGCTTCAGCTTCGGAATCGCGAGCTCGAGCCACTCGCGCGTCCACGCGAGAAAGTCGTCGCCCGAACGCTTGTCCGAGTCGTTGCCGTAGTCCTTGCCGAGCCCGTACGGCGGATCGGCGACGATCAGGTCGATCGACGCGTCCGGCAGGTGCGCGGCATGGGTCAGGAAATCGCGGTTATGCAGTTCGATACCGGACGGCAGCGCGCGCGGCTCGGCAGCGGCGGGCTGAACCGCCCCCGCCTCGCTCGCGGCACCGCCGCCCGGTTCTTCGATCAGGTCACGCATCGGTCGGGGTCAGAGCTCGATGCCCGATCGCTCGGCGACCGTGTGCATGTCCTTGTCGCCGCGGCCCGACAGGTTGACGAGCAGGATCTTGTCCTTCGGCAACGTCGGCGCGAGCTTCACACCATACGCGATCGCGTGGCTCGACTCGAGCGCGGGAATGATCCCCTCGATCCGGCAGCAGTCGTGGAACGCCTTCAGCGCTTCCTCGTCGGTGATGCCGACGTACTGCGCACGGCCGCTGTCCTTCAGCCACGCGTGCTCGGGGCCGACGCCCGGATAGTCGAGGCCCGCCGACACCGAATGCGTCTCGATGATCTGGCCGTTGTCGTCCTGCAGCAGGTAGGTCCGGTTGCCGTGCAGCACGCCCGGGCTGCCGGCGATCAGCGACGCCGCGTGATGGCCCGTGTCGAGGCCGTCGCCGGCTGCTTCGACGCCGATCAGCTGCACCGAGGTGTCGTCGATGTACGGGTAGAAGATGCCCATCGCATTCGAACCGCCGCCCACGCAGGCGATCACGGCGTCAGGCTGCCGGCCGGCGAGCTCGGGCATCTGCACCTTGCACTCGTCGCCGATCACGCGCTGGAAGTCGCGCACCATCATCGGGTACGGGTGCGGGCCCGCGACCGTGCCGATGATGTAGAACGTGTTCTCGATGTTCGTGACCCAGTCGCGCATCGCTTCGTTCAGCGCGTCCTTCAGCGTGCGCGAACCCGATTCGACCGGCACGACCGTCGCGCCGAGCAGCTTCATCCGGTAGACGTTCGCGGCCTGGCGACGCACGTCTTCCGAACCCATGTAGACGACGCACTCCATCCCGAAGCGCGCGCAGATCGTCGCGGTCGCGACGCCGTGCTGGCCGGCGCCCGTCTCGGCGATCACGCGCTTCTTGCCCATGCGCTTCGCGAGCAGCGCCTGGCCGATCACGTTGTTGATCTTGTGCGCACCGGTGTGGTTCAGGTCTTCGCGCTTCAGGTAGATCTGCGCGCCGCCGAGCGTCTCGCTCCAGCGCTGCGCGTGATAGATCGGCGACGGGCGGCCGACGAAATGCTTCAGCTCGCGCTCGAATTCGGCGACGAAATCGGGATCGTTCTGGAATTTTTCATACGCCGCGCGCAGTTCGTCCAGCGCGTGGATCAGCGTCTCGGCGACGAACGTGCCGCCATACGGGCCGAAGTGGCCGCGATCATCAGGAAGGTTGTACATGGTGTCTCTCTCGATCGGTCGGCGCGCCCCGCTTGTCGGGCCGCACCGGCTTGCATCACCCGGCGTCCGCTTCGCGCACCGCGCGTACGAACGCCGCCATCCGGGCGTGATCCTTCACGCCCTTCGCGCCCTCCACTTCGATGCCACTCGAGACATCGACAGCAAACGGGCGCAACTGGCGAATCGCATCACCGACGTTTTGCGCGCTCAAGCCACCACTCAAAACGGCCCGATGCGCGAGCTCTGCGGGAATAAGAGACCAATCGAAGACCTTGCCGCTACCACCGTAATCCGGCACCAGGGTGTCGAACAGGAGGCCGCGCGCTTTCGAATAATGAAGCCCCGATTCTACCAAATCGGCCGATTGCGTCGAGGGGCCCACGCGCACCGCGCGCAGCCACGGCAGGCGTGCCGCGCGGCCAAGTGCGTCGCACTGCTCGGGCGTCTCGTCGCCATGGAACTGCAGCAGCGTGAGCGGCACGTCGCGCACGACGGCCTCGATCTCGGCCTCGGTCGCGTTCACGAACAGCCCGACCACCGACACGAACGGCGGCGCGAGGCGTGCGAGTTCCGCCGCCTGCGCGATCGACACCGCGCGCGGGCTCTTCGGGTAGAACACGAGGCCGATCGCATCGGCACCGAGCGCGGCCGCGTGCAGCACGTCGTCGGGCTTCGACAGCCCGCACAGCTTGATGCGCGTGCGCGGCGGCAGGCCGGCCGCGGCGGGAATCGAGGAAGACACGGCGTGATCCGTCATGATTGCGGGTCCAGATCGGCCCAGACGCTGCTCCACGGCACACTGCCGAGCTGCGCGGGCGGGACGGCGAATTCCGCCGGGTAGCCGACGTGGGCGAGATACAGCCCGTCGGCCATGAACGTGGGCGCCGCAAGCTTGCGATCGCGCCCGGCCAGCACGTCGGCGAGCCAGTCGGCCGGATAGCGGCCGCGACCGACCGCGACGAGGCAGCCCATCAGGTTGCGCACCATGTGGTGCAGAAACGCGTTGGCGCGGAACCGGAAATGGATGAAATGGCCCACGCGCCGCACGTCGATCTGATACAGGTGTTTGACCGGCGTCTTCGACTGGCATTCCGACGACCGGAACGACGAGAAGTCATGCTCGCCGATCAGATGCGCGGCGGCGGCGCGCATCGCGTCGTCGTCGAGCGGCGTATGGATCCAGCCCGCGCGCCCCGCCAGCATCGGCGAGCGCACGGGATGCACGTACAGCGTGTAGTAATAGGTGCGCTCGAACGCCGAGAAACGCGCGTGGAACGTGTCCGGCATCGGCTTCGCCCATTGCACCGCCACGGTCGGCGGCAGGAACGCGTTGGTGCCGCGCACCCACGAGAAAACCTCACGATCGAGGTCGGTATCGAAGTGCACGACCTGCCCGAGCCCATGCACGCCCGTATCGGTCCGCCCGGCCACCGTCGTATGCAGCGGCACGCGCGCGAACTCGGCCAGTGCGTGCTCGAGCCGATCCTGCACGGTCTTGCCGTGCGGCTGCGCCTGCCAGCCGCAGAACGCCGCGCCGTCGTACTGGATGCCGAGCGCGATCCGCATCACGCCTCGTCCGCCAGTTTCGCGAGCAGCGCGCGCGCATCGTCGCGCGTCGCGGCGTCGTTCGCGTCGACCACTTCCTGCAGCAGCGTCCGCGCGCCGGACAGGTCGCCCAGCTCGACATACTCGGACGCGAGGTCGAGCTTGTTGCGCGCGATGCGGGCGAGTTCGTCCGGCGTCAGCGCCGGCAACGCAGCGCCCGGCGCGGCCGGCAGGTCGAGATCGAAATCGAGCTTCAGCGCGCCGAACTGCGCGCCGCCGAGCGGCGGCAGCGACGACGTCGCGAACGGGCTGCCCGCCTGGCTCGCCGGCGTCGCCGCGTCCGGATCCCAATCGAACTCGTCGTCCTGATCGGCCGGATGTTCCGGGGCCGGATCGGTCGAGCCAATCGGGAGACGCTGGACGGCTTGACCGTTAGTTGCGATTTTATCGATGTCGGACTGCCCTGCTTGCGCAGCCGGCTCATCCGCCGCCAGCGACGGCTCGTCCGGCGTGCGCGGCGGCAGCGGCATGTCGAGGCTGCTGAGCGCGCTGATTGCGTTCTGCATCAGCGCCGCGTGCTGCGCATCGGTGGCCGCGGGTGCGGCCGGCGTTTCCACCTGCGTCGCTACCCGTGTCTCCACCGACGTCTCGATCGGCGTCTCTGACGACGTTTCGACCGACGTTTCGGCCGCGACCTTTTCGATCGGCTCGGCCGCGTGCGAAACCGGAGCCGGCTCGCTCGCGGGCGGCACTGCCGCGTGTGCGGTCGGCAATTCAGGCTGCTCGACATGCGGCTTCGCTACATCCGACGACGGCGACAGATCCGTATCCGGTGTCTCGACCGGCTCCGCCGCTGCGGCAGTCGCCGCGGCAAGGTTCAGGTCGGAAGCGGCATCACGCGCGACCGGCATCTCGGGCCGGATCGGCAGTTCCGGTTCGACGGACGGCACGGCCTCGGCTTGCGCAGCAGCAGCGGCTGCCGCGACACCGCCCGCTGTCGTAGCGGTCGCCACCGTGTCCGTCCCCGCATCGTCCGTGCGTCGGCTCTTCCTGCGCTTGCGCCATGCGAAACCTGCGGCGAGGACGATCACGGCCGCACCGGCCACCGCGGCCGGACGCCAGTCCATCTGCTCGTGACTGCGCGCAGGCGCCACCACCGGCGCGGCCGGCTGCGCGGGTGCCGACACCGATGCCGGCTGCGCCGCGCTGGCAGCAACGCCGGATGCCGCTTCGCCGGTCGCTGACGCAGCCGCAGCCGCGGACGTGCCCGCATCGCTCGCGGCCGGACGCGGCGCGACAGGTGCCGGTGCCGGCGCCGGCTTGAGCTCGTTCGTCGTGGCCGGCTTGCCGATACCGTGCTTCTGCAATTCCATCAGCACGCGGTTCTTCAGCGCCAGCAGTTGCTGCAGGCTCGACGGCCGCGGCTGCGACGCGCCCGTGACCGGTGCCGCGCCAGCCGGTTCGTTCATGCCCGGAACCTGGCTGCCCGACACAGGCGGGGTCACGGCCCCGCTCGCGGACGACGGCACTGACTGGATCGTCCCGCTCCACACATGCGGACCGCTTGCACCGGCCACGGGTGCCGCCGGCTGCATGCTTTCGACAGCCGATGCGCCGTGGGCAGCCGAAGCACCGACGGATGCCGACGCGCCGGCGGCCGTCGCGACGCTCGCACCGCTGACAGGCGCCGCATGCACGGCCGGCGCCACCGGCGCGGATTGCACGGTCGACCCCGGATGCGGTGCGGACGCACCATGCTGCGCGACTGCCGTGCCGCCCGATGCGGCGGCGGGTGCGGACGCTGCCGCCGCCCCGGACGCCGCTGATGCAGCGGATGCAGCGGCCGGCACGACTGCCGCGCCTGTCGCATCGAGCGCCGGCACGGTCAGCGTCGCGCCGACTTTCAGGCGGCTCGCGTCGTGCTTCATGAACGCCTGCGGATTGGCGTCGAACAGCGCGCGGCCGGCGCGCGCGAGCACCCCGGGATCGCGCGACTGCGTGGCCGCCTTCGCGATGTCGTTCAGCGACTGGCCCGGCTGGACCGTCACGGTAAGCGGCGCTGCGCCGTCGGCAGCGGACGCCGGCAGTTCGCCGGTGCCGGCCGCCCAGGCCGATGCGGTTGCGCCGAGCGCCAGGATCGCCAGCGCGCCACGCACGGCGCGCGACAGACGGGACTGACGCGGAAACAAGGAAATTCGGGACATCGTTGGCTCTATCGCCGCGCGCGGGCGCGGCTCGGATTCGCGGTTGAAAGCGTCAATAAGGTTGCCGCAGAAATGCAAAAGCGTCGCGTGGAACGCGACGCTTTCGGCGGGTCTGTGCGTCGTAACCGCGTAGTTTACTTCACGTGATCAGGTTCGGGCCGAATTCATCGCCGACAGGCGCAACCGACTGCGTGCGCGCGTCGGGGCATCCCGCGATCGGGCCGCGTGGATGTCCGGTTGCGCACGCTGCGACCCGCGCCCCGATCGACCGGAAGTGCGCCTCTCTTGGATGCAAAGCCGGCCGGCCGCATCGCCCGCCGAACGCGTGCCACATGCCCTTGTTCACTCAACGATGCAATCAGCACAACCCGAGATCCGACACAGAACCACGACCAGAGAATCAGGCACGTTTGCTCAATAATTCGCGCTGCTTGCCGTTAATGGATTAACAAGCGCCAATCAAAATAAATCCAGTCGGCCACCACCCCATTCAAATGAATTTCAATTGATCGATAAGAGGCCAATTCCCCTCTCTGATCGTCGAATTGAACACCCCTTCCGCCAAATCCCCGTCCCACAAGGCTTTCCAGCCTCGCCGCAGCTTCATTTCTCATACGAAATCAATCATTTCGACATCAATTCAATTTCATTACACAAAATTACACAGATCAAATAATTGCCGTCGCTACGATCGTCTTCAAACAAGAATCGGCGCAGTTCGACCATCGCGCCCGCACCCGCCGGAACAGCGGGAACGCGGTCGGCCTGGCTGACGCCGTGAGGTGCCAGGGAGGCATCGCGCAGTCGCACGACTGCATTTACTCACCAGCTCGTTACGGGGATCGAACATGGGCTATCAACAGGGCTTGAGCGGGTTGGCCGGCGCGGCGAACCATCTCGACGTGATCGGCAACAACATCGCGAACGCAAACACGGTTGGCTACAAGCAGGGGCGCGCGAACTTCGCCGACATGTACGCGAACTCGGTCGCGACGTCGACCAACACGCAGATCGGCATCGGCACGCGGCTCGCGTCGGTGCAGCAACAATTCGGCCAGGGGACGATCAACACGACGAAGTCGTCGCTCGACATCGCGATCAACGGCAACGGCTTCTTCCAGATGTCGAACAACGGCGTGACGACGTACTCGCGTGACGGCGTATTCCACCGCGACAAGAGCGGCGCCATCGTCGACGCGCAGAACCGCAACCTGATGGGCTATGCGGCAGGGCCGGGCGGCGCGATCAACACCGCGGCGACCGTGCCGCTGCAAGCGCCGACCACCAACATCGCGCCGCAGGCGACGACGAAGATCACCGGCCAGTTCAACCTGAACTCGCAGGACAAGGTGCCGGCCAAGACGCCGTTCAACGCGGGCGACAACACCACGTACAACTACAATTCGTCGATCCAGGTGTACGACACGCTCGGTGGCTCGCAACAGGTGTCGATGTATTTCGCGAAGAACGCGGCAGGTACCTGGCAGGCCTACGCGGGCGTGCAGGGCCAGACGCCGACGAATCTCGGCACCGTCACGTTCGACGCATCGGGCCGGATCAGCTCGACGACGTCGGCCGCAACCGGCCAGCCGACGCCGAGCCTCGGCCAGTTCGCGTTCTCGATCCCCAACGCGTCGGGCGGCGCCAATCCGCAAAACCTGACGCTCGACCTGACCGGCACGACGCAGTTCGGCGGGAAAAGCGGCGTGAACAACCTCGCACAGGATGGCTTCGCGAGCGGCACGCTGACGACGTTCTCGATCGGCACCGACGGCAAGCTCACCGGCAATTACTCGAACGGCCAGAGCGCGGTGCTCGGCCTGATCGCGCTCGCGAACTTCAACAACCCGAACGGGCTCGAGAACATCGGCGGCAACCAGTATGTGGAAACCACCGCGTCCGGCGTGCCGCAGATCTCCGCGCCGGGCAGCACGAACCACGGCACGCTGCAGGGGAGCGCACTGGAAAACTCGAACGTCAACCTGACGACCGAGCTCGTGAACCTGATCAAGGCGCAGCGCGATTACCAGGCCAATGCGCAGACGATCAAGACCCAGCAGGCCGTCGACCAGACGCTCCTGAACATGCGCTGACCCGCACATGAAAAACGCGCCGCGCCGGCCTTGATATCGTCAAGGCCGACGCGGCGCGCATTCTTGTGCACCGCGGCCCGCATCTCGCGGGCCGGACATGCCACTTACTTGTCGAGCAGGATGCGCAGCATGCGGCGCAGCGGCTCGGCCGCGCCCCACAGCAGCTGGTCGCCGACCGTGAACGCCGACAGGTATTCACCGCCCATCGCGAGCTTGCGCAGGCGGCCGACCGGCACCGTCAGCGTGCCCGTGACGTTCGCCGGCGACAGGTCGCGCATCGACGCTTCACGCTCGTTCGGCACGACCTTCACCCAGTCGTTCGCCGATGCGAGGATGCCGTTGATCTCGTCGAGCGGCACGTCCTTGTTCAGCTTGATCGTCAGCGCCTGCGAGTGGCAGCGCATTGCGCCGATTCGCACGCACAGGCCGTCGACCGGAATCGAACCCGGCTCGCCCATCGCCGGCTTGCCGAGGATCTTGTTGGTTTCCGCGCCGCCCTTCCACTCTTCCTTCGACATCCCGTTGCCGAGATCCTTGTCGATCCACGGGATCAGCGAACCGGCGAGCGGCACGCCGAAGTTGCTCGTCGGCATCGCGTCGCTGTTCATCGCGGCCAGCACGCGGCGGTCGATGTCGAGGATCGCGGAAGCCGGATCGGCGAGCTGCGCCTGAACCGCGCCGTTCAGCGTGCCCATCTGCGCCAGCAGCTCGCGCATGTTCTGCGCGCCCGCGCCCGATGCGGCCTGGTAGGTCATCGCCGTCATCCAGTCGACGAGGTTCTCGCGGAACAGGCCGCCGAGCGCCATCAGCATCAGGCTGACCGTGCAGTTGCCGCCGATGAAGTTCTTCTGGCCCTTGACCAGCGCGTCCTTGATCACGTCGAGATTGACCGGATCGAGGATGATGACCGCGTCGTCCTTCATCCGCAGCGACGATGCCGCATCGATCCAGTAGCCGTTCCAGCCGGCCGCGCGCAGCTTCGGGAACACGTCGTTCGTGTAGTCGCCGCCCTGGCACGTGATGATCACGTCGCACTTCTTCAGCTCGTCGACGTTGGTCGCGTCCTTGAGCGTAGTCTCGTTTTTCGCGAACGACGGCGCTTTGCCGCCCGTGTTGCTGGTGCTGAAAAACACCGGTTCGATCAGGTCGAAATCGCCCTCTTCCTGCATGCGCTGCATCAGGACGCTGCCGACCATGCCGCGCCAACCTACGAGACCTACGTTCATGACTAACCCTTTGATGGAGCTTCCCCGCCATTCCGTCCCCGGTGTGACCGCGCGGGGAAATAGGCGGGCACGACGGACGATCAGCGTTTAATGATCGTTTTCGTGGTAATGGTTTTCGTGATGACGATGGCGCGCGCACCCACACGGGCTGTGTTGCCGTGGAGTTTCAAGACCGGGGAGATCAGGGAAAGATGCGCCATCGTTCGAGTCTACACAAAGCCGGTGGCCCGCACAACGGCCAACCGCATGCGAACCGGCCGATTTCGCGGCCTGTTCGCGCCCTTTCTACATGATCGCGTTACAGCGCCGCGACCACCGCGTCGCCCATCGCCGTCGTGCCGACCTGCTGGCAACCCGGCGTCGCGATATCGCCCGTGCGGTAGCCCTGTTCGAGCACCGTTTTCACCGCACGCTCGATGCGATCGGCCTGCTCGGCGCGATTCAGCGAGTAGCGCAGCATCATCGCGGCCGACAGGATCGTCGCGAGCGGGTTCGCGATGCCCTTGCCCGCGATGTCCGGCGCCGAACCGTGCGACGGTTCGTACAGGCCCTTGTTGTTCTTGTCGAGCGACGCCGACGGCAGCATGCCGATCGAGCCCGTCAGCATCGACGCTTCATCCGACAGGATGTCGCCGAACATGTTGCCGGTGACGATCACGTCGAACTGTTTCGGCGCCTTCGCGAGCTGCATCGCCGCGTTGTCGACGTACATGTGCGACAGCTCGACGTCCGCGTATTCCTTCGACACGTCGATCATGATGTCGCGCCAGAACTGCGACGTCTCGAGCACGTTCGCCTTGTCGACCGACAGCAGCTTCTTCGCGCGCTTGCGGGCCGCCTGGAACGCGACGTGCGCAATGCGGCGCACTTCCGGTTCCGAATAGCGCATCGTGTCGAAGCCTTCGCGCTCGCCCGCGAACAGGCCGTCCGGTGCGGCGCGCACGCCGCGCGGCTGGCCGAAGTAGATGTCGCCGTTCAGTTCGCGCACGATCAGGATGTCGAGGCCCGCGACCAGCTCGGGCTTCAGCGGCGACGCATCGACGAGCTGCGGATAACAGATCGCCGGGCGGAAGTTCGCGAACAGCTCGAGGTGCTTGCGCAGCCCGAGGATCGCCTGCTCGGGGCGCAGCGCGCGCTCGAGCGAGTCATACTTCCAGTCGCCCACGGCGCCGAACAGGATCGCGTCGGCGTCCTTCGCGAGCTTCAGCGTCGCGTCGGGCAGCGGATGGCCGCTCGCCTCGTAGCCCGCGCCGCCGACCGGCGCCTGTTCGAGTTCGAACTTCTCGTCGAGTGCGTTCAGCACCTTCACCGCTTCATTGACGATTTCCGGACCGATGCCGTCGCCGGGCAGCACTGCAATCTTCATGCGAAATTCCTGACTGGGTAGGTTTTTATGGAGGCAGGCCGGCGAACGCGCCGCCGGCGCGCCCGCCCGAAAGGCGATCTCAGCCGACCAGCTTGGTGTTGAGCCACGGCTGCTTCACGAGGCGCTCGGCCTCGAACTGGCGGATCTTGTCCGCGTGGCGCAGCGTGAGGCCGATGTCGTCGTAGCCGTTCAGCAGGCAGTACTTGCGGAACGCGGCGATCTCGAACGGATACTCGCGGCCGTCACCCGTGCGCACCACCTGCGCGTCGAGGTCGACCGTGACTTCGAAGCCGTTGAACGCGACCGTCTCGTTGAACAGGTGATCGACCTGCTGCTCGGTCAGCACGATCGGCAGCAGGCCGTTCTTGTAGCAGTTGTTGAAGAAAATATCGGCGAAGCTCGGCGCGATGATCGCGCGGAAGCCGTACTGCTGCAGCGCCCACGGTGCGTGCTCGCGCGAGCTGCCGCAGCCGAAGTTCTTGCGTGCGAGCAGCACGGATGCGCCCTGGTAGCGCGGCTGGTTCAGCACGAAGTCGGGATTCAGCGGACGCTTCGAGTTGTCCTGGCCCGGCTCGCCGTGATCGAGATAACGCCATTCGTCGAACGCGTTCGGACCGAAGCCGGTGCGCTTGATCGACTTCAGGAACTGCTTCGGGATGATCGCGTCGGTGTCGACGTTTTCGCGATCGAGCGGCGCCACGACGCCGGTATGCACTGTGAATTTTTCCATGATCCGTCTATCCGGTTGAAGGGCCGGCGTTCAGCCGGCGCACATCGACAAATTCTCGGTGGGGGACGTCACTCCGCGGCGCGCTTCAGCGCGCTGCCGGCGGCGTTGACGTCCTGCCCGAAGCCCTGGACGGTATTGCAGCCCGCGAGGCCGAAGCCCAGCCCCGCCAGCGCCAGCGCGGCAACCAGCCGCGCAATGATCTTCGATGCCGTCACGCGTTACCCCAGCTGGCGAATGTCGACGAAATGGCCTTCGATCGCCGCGGCCGCCGCCATCGCGGGGCTCACGAGGTGCGTGCGACCGCCCGCGCCCTGCCGGCCTTCGAAGTTGCGGTTCGACGTCGACGCGCAGCGCTCGCCCGGCTCGAGCCGGTCGGCATTCATCGCGAGGCACATCGAGCAGCCCGGCTCGCGCCATTCGAAGCCGGCGTCCGTGAACACCTTGTCGAGCCCTTCGCGCTCGGCCTGTGCCTTCACGAGGCCCGAGCCCGGCACGACCATCGCGAGCCGCACGTTCGACGCGACGCGACGGTTCAGCTTCTTCACGACATACGCGGCTGCGCGGATGTCTTCGATTCGCGCGTTCGTGCACGAGCCGATGAAGATCTTGTCGACCTTGATCGATTCGATCGGCGTGTTCGGCTCGAGCGCCATGTAGGCCAGCGCACGCTCCATCGCATCGCGCTTGACCGGATCCTTCTCGCGCTCGGGATCGGGCACGCGGCCGTCGATCGACGTGACCATTTCCGGCGATGTGCCCCACGTGACCTGCGGGACGATTTCGGCGGCGTTCAGCTCGACCACGCGATCGAACTGCGCGCCGTCGTCCGACTTGAACTGGCGCCAGTATTCGACGGCCTGGTCCCATTCCGCGCCGGTCGGCACGAACGGGCGGCCCTTCAGGTAGTCGATCGTCGTGTCGTCGACGGCAACCATGCCGGCGCGCGCACCGGCCTCGATCGCCATGTTGCAGACGGTCATGCGGCCTTCCATCGTCAGCGCGCGGATCGTCGAGCCGCCGAATTCGATCGCGTAGCCCGTGCCGCCGGCCGTGCCGATCTTGCCGATGATCGCGAGCACGATGTCCTTCGCGGTACAACCGCGCGGCAGCGTGCCCTCGACCTTCACGAGCATGTTCTTGCTCTTTTTCTGCAGCAGGGTTTGCGTGGCGAGCACGTGCTCGACTTCCGACGTGCCGATGCCGTGCGCGAGCGCACCGAACGCGCCGTGCGTCGACGTATGCGAATCGCCGCACACGATCGTCATGCCCGGCAGCGTCGCGCCCTGTTCCGGCCCGATGATGTGGACGATGCCCTGGCGCACGTCGTTCATCTTGAACTGCGTGATGCCGAACGCATCGCAGTTCGCGTCGAGCGTGTCGACCTGGAGCTTCGAGACGGGATCGGCGATGCCGTGGCTGCGATCGGTGGTCGGCACGTTGTGGTCCGACACGGCCAGGTTCGCGCTGATGCGCCACACCGGACGCTGCGCCATCTTCAGCCCTTCGAACGCCTGCGGGCTCGTGACTTCATGCAGCAGCTGACGGTCGATGTAGAGCAGGGTCGTGCCGTCTTCCTCGGTGTGGACCACGTGGGTGTTCCACAGTTTGTCGTAAAGAGTCTGTGCCATGGGTATGCGGGGTCGTTGTGACTACAAGCCTTGCGGATGTGATCGATTATGCCACGCAAAATCGGCCCACGGAGTACCACGATAACGAAAAAAGTGAATAAAAACAGTGAGTTGGGTGGTACAGGCGATACCCGGATAAGCATTACCCGGCAACGCGGACACCACGGCCGCCACCGCGCTGCGCATGTCACGGCGACACGCGAAAGGACATGACGATTCCGGAATGGAAGAGCTTGATGAACGGGAGATGTTCCGCAAACACCCGGCAGCGTCAGCCGTTCGGGTATTCGCGGTTGATCAGGTCGAGCCGCAGCATGCCCAGTTGCACGCCGACGTTGCTCAGCAGGTAGAGATCGCGGCGCCGCAATGCCGGCATCTGCGCGGACGCGTCGTAAAGCGACGGCAGCGCCAGGCCCGCCGGCACCGCGGCCTGCATCCCCGCGGCATTCGACACGCGCACGGCAAGCGACGCCTGATCCGCATGGGTGACGACACCGACGTTGCCGAGCGCCGCAGCCGAGCCGGCCTGCTTGACGATCGCGGCAGCGACGCTGTCCGGCGTCGGTATCGGGCTGCCGGCGGCCAGGGCCGGCGTTGCGATCGACGTCACGCCGGCCGTCAGCCCGTATTTCGACGCGAGCACGCTCGCGACTTCCTGCTGCGCGAAGATCCGCACGGCAACCTTCTGGTGCAGCAGGAACACGGCGTCGGCAATCGCCTCGTTCACCGGGCCCGGCACCGCCGCGGCGCGACTGCCGAAGCTGAAGGCGGCAATCGTGTTGATGGCCGTGGTCTGGACGGTCGGCGGCAGCCACGAGAAAAACGGTTCGAACAGGTAACCGGTCTCGTCGGTGGCGGCGGCGCGGTCGTTCAGTTCGTTCGTCAGCTTGCCGAGCATCTGGCGTTGCAGTTCGGCGTCTGAAACAGGCGCGTCGCTCGCGAAGGCCGGCGCACTGGCGGCACCGGTCGCGGCCAGCGCGGAAGCGGAAACGGAAGCGAGAAAATGGCGGCGGGTCTGCATGGTCATCGGAGTCGGGAAAGAGAAAGTGCGTCAGCCCTTCGGGAACGCCTGCATCGTCGCGCCGATCGCGCGGCCGAGCATCTGCGCATACATGTCGTGCACGAGGTACAGGCTGCGGTTACGCGTCCACGGCTGGCCCGACTGCGGGTCGTAGAGCGTCGGCAACGACACCTCGGCAACCGCGGCCGCCTTCATGCCCGCCTGTTGCGAGGTCTGGATGCAGCGCTTCGCGTGATCCCGATGACCGACCACCGCGACGCTGCCCATCGCGGCCGCGCCGCCCGCGCGCGACACGGCCTCGGCGGCCACGCCGGCCGTACTGAGGTACACGATCGTGCCGTCGGTCGCGATCACGGGCTCGATCGACGACAGCACGTCGGTGCCCATCCCGTATTTCGACACGAGAAAGCGCGCAATCTCCACTGCGCGTAGACCTTGACCGGTTTCAGTTGCCGAATACGGTAGACGGCGTCCGCGAGCGCTTCGTTGACGGGCCCCGGATCGGGCAGCGCGGACTGGTTGCCGCCCGTGCTCGACGTATTGCCGCTTGCCGCGTTCGGGCGATTGCCGAAGCTGTATGCGACGATCGCGCCGGCCTGGGCCGCCGGCATCGACGGCAAGTCCCAGGTAAAGCCGACGTCGGTCAGCGCCGGCTGGATCGCGCCGACCGTCGCGGCATCGCCGAGCTGCGCGTTCAGCTTCGCGGACATTTGCGCGGCCAGCGCCGCGTCGGTAACGGGCGCCGACGTGACGTCGTCGCCGCCACATGCGCTCAGCAGCGGCACCGCCGCGACGGCCGGTGCGGCGGCCAGGAATTTTCTGCGTGAAGCAGCCAGCGGATTCAGTTTCATAAGAAATACGAAATGATGTGAATGGCGTCGACGGGTTACCTCGGTGTCGCGTTCACGGTCACGGGAAAGGGCAATCGGGCGAGTCGCGCAGGTGGGCGACGGACGGCAGTGCCGCAGCGCGGATCGAATCACTGCGTCGCTGTCGATTGACGAGGCCGGATCGTAGTCGTCGTTTATTAAATTGCGGTGAAGCTCGCGATGGAATCCGCGCAATCGCATCGTCGTTTCACGGATGGACACCGGTGTTTCATGCATGGCGAGCGCCGCGTGACTCGTTCCACGGATGGCGATCGCGCGCCCCGTGCGCGCCGTGTGACGCCCCGGCATTTCGCGCTACGATGGCACGACCCGTATGGCCCGATCCCCATGATCCAGACCCGGAGCCCCCGCCATGAAGCTCGGCCTGAACGAATCGCTCGCCCGCCTCGACGAAGAAGGCACGCTGTTCACGACGCTGTTTCGTCACGGCACGCTCGACGTCGAGCTGTACCGGCCGCGCATCGAGGACAAGCAGAAGCCGCACGCGCGCGACGAGGTCTACGCGATCGCCACGGGCTCGTCACGCTTCGTCGTCGACGGACGCGAATGCGAAGTCGCGGCCGGTGACGTGCTGTTCGTCCCGGCACACGCCGAGCACCGCTTCATCGGCTTCTCCGACGACTTCTCGACGTGGGTGTTCTTCTACGGCCCCGAAGGCGGCGAGCGCGGCGCGTAACGCACGCACGACGCACGCACGACGCACGCGGCACTTTTCCTGCGATCGCCTAGACTGTCTATTCGCAACGGGTGGCACGCGACGCGTGGCCGCCCGGTCGTCACGATGCCGGCGGCAGCCGGTTCAACGAACGGGAAGACAGCATGCGATACGAACTGTATTACTGGCCCGAGATCCAGGGCCGAGGCGAGTACGTGCGGCTCGCGCTCGAAGCGGCCGAAGCCGACTATGTCGACGTCGCGCGTGAATCGGGGCGCGGCATGGGCGTGCCGGCAATGATGCGGATGATGGACAGCTCGAAGGCGGAATGCGTGCCGTTCGCGCCGCCGTTCCTGAAAGCCGGCGACGTCGTCATCGGGCAGACCGCGAACATCCTGCTGTTTCTCGGCGCGCGGCTGGGGCTCGCGCCCGCCGACGAAGCCTGCCGGCTGTGGGTGCACCAGCTTCAGTTGACCGTCGCCGATTTCGTCACCGAGATCCACGACACGCACCATCCGATCGCAAGCGGCCTCTACTACGAGGATCAGCAGGCGGAAGCCGCCGAGCGTGCAGCCGATTTCCTCGAAAACCGGCTGCCGAAATTCCTCGGCTACTTCGATCGTGTGCTCGAACAGAATCCGCACGAGAGCGGCTACCTCGCCGGCAACGCACTCAGCTATGCGGACCTGTCGTTGTTCCAGTTGATCGAGGGCCTGCGCTACGCATTTCCGAAAGCGATGAAGCGTGAGGAGCGGAAGATCGCGGCGCTGGTCGCACTGCACGACCGCGTTGCACTGCATCCGCCTGTCGCGCTCTATCTCGAGTCGGAACGCCGCATCCCGTTCAACGACATGGGCATCTTCCGGCACTATCCGGAGCTGGACAAGTAACGCCGGCACGGCATCCGCACCGCTTCTTGCAAACTGGCGGATGCCCCCTACCCCCTGCTCACGCGGCGACCGGCGTCTCGTGCAGATGACGCCACACGATCAGCCCATCCGCCTCGCGCCGGAACACGGCCGTCGCGCGACGCACCGTGCGCCGCCCTTGCGCGTCGGTCTGCGTCTCGCGATAACCGATCGTCGCGCCATCGGACCATACGGCGAGCCCGCGCAACTCGTCGATGTCGATCACCAGCCCCGGCCGCGCGCCGTGCCCGTGTGAAAACAGCGCATCGACGCCCGCGTAATCAAGCACCGTACCCGACATCGTGATCATCGAAAAACCCGGCGAGAAGCGCGCCATCAGCGTCGCGAGCCGCTCGGGGCCGGCACGGCCGGACAACCAGCACTCGATGTCGGCGATGGTGTCGACGACTTCCTTGAAATACGGATTCGGCAGATTCATAACGCTCTCAGGTTCTCAGGAATGGGATGAAACGGGTTGCGCGACCGGCGCATGGTGCGCGGGAAGCCGCGCGATCAGGCCGAGCGGCAGCAACGTCAACACGACCGCCAGCCCGAAGCACCAGCGGTACGGTGCAAGCGACGGGCCGCCCGCATCGAGCGCCAGCAACGCATTGAGCGCGCTGCCGAGCGCGGCCACGCCGACACAAAAACTCAACTGCCGGTTGATGTTCCACAGCGCGCTCGCGTCGCTCATCCGGTCGGCCGGCACCTCGACGAACGCCGCGCTCTGCGACGTGCTCGTGCACAGGCTCGCCCCGAACCCCATCGCCGCGAACGCCGCGATGCGCACGGCTTCGACGCTGGCCCACGGCGTCGCGAGCAACGCGACGCCGACGCAATCGATCGCGATGCCGCACGTGAACAGCGGCTTCGCGCCGTGGCGCGGAAAGCAGCGGCGCGTGGTCGCGATCGCGAAGAACGCCGCGATCGCCCACGGCAGCATCAGCGCGCCGGCATGCGCGGCGCTCAATCCGAGCGCATTCTGCAGATAGAGCGACGCGACGAGGTTGACGCCGGTAAAGATGCCCGGCACGCACAGATAGACCACCACGCCGGCCCTCAGCAGCGGCTGCGCAAGCAGGCGCAGGTCGACCACCGGCGCCACGGCCCGACGCGCATGCGCCGCATAGCCGGCGCCTGCCGCGACGGCCACCACCAGCATCGCCAGCGGGAATGCCGCGCCGCCGGGCTGCCCCGCGGCGGTCAGCCCGAGCAGCAACGCGACGAGCGCCACAGCACTCAGCCCGAGCCCCGGCCAGTCGAGCCGCGGCGGCCGGTCACGCGCACCGTCGCGCGACAGCCACGCGAACGCGAGCGCGCAGGTCGCGGCCGCGATCGGCAACATCGCGAAGAAGATCGCGCGCCACGACCCGCGATCGACGATGGCCCCGCCGATCGCAGGCGACAACGCGGGCACCAGCAGCGCGACCATCATCACGATCGACGTGAGCCGCGCCCGCGCCTGCGGCGGATACGCGCGATAGGCCATCGTCTGCCCGACCGGGATCAGCAGCCCGCCGCCGAGCCCCTGGACCAGCCGCCATGCGAGCAGCGCCTCGATCGAAGGCGACGCGCCGACGCCCGCACTGCCGAGCCCGAACAGCAGCAACGATGCGGCGAACACGCGCCGCTCGCCGCAGCGGCGCGCGAGCCACGTGCCGAGCGGGATCACGACGGTCAGGCCGAGCACGTACATGTTGCCGACCCACGCAAGCTGCGCGACCGACGCGTGCAGTTCGCGCTGCAGCGCCGGATACGCGGCGTTCAGCATGAACATGTTCGCGAGATCGATCGCGAAGCCGAGCAGGTAGACGATGGCGATTCTGGAGCGGTCTGGCATGGCGGCGGAAACATCATGAAGCGCCGCAGTGTAGAAGCCGGCACGCGCATCGGTAAGCGGCCGGATTCGACGGGTCCCGTCGAAATTTTTTGACAATCGGCTCGGGCCGCGGCTACGTCGCGCGTCCGTTGCAACGCGCCGCACGCCGCACGGGTGCCGCACATTCGGGTAACCTTCGAGCGATCCAATGCATAGACAGGACCCCCGCCCCGACCATGGTGAGCCTCGATCGTTTTGCCGTCTTCCGTGCCGTGGTCGAGGCCGGTTCGTTCACGGCCGCCGCCACCACGCTGAACCAGGCGCGGGCAGCCGTCAGCTTCAACGTGAAGCAGCTCGAAGCCGAGCTCGGCGTCACGCTGCTCACGCGGACGACCCGGCGCGTCGAGCTGACGGACGCCGGCGAGCGCTTCTACCAGCGCTGCCTGCGCGTGCTCGAAGAAGCCGAAGGCGCGATCGACGAGGTGCGCGGCGAGCATGGCGGCATGCAGGGCATCCTGCGCGTGACGTCGACGGTCGAGTATGCGGCGCGCGTCCTCGCACCGATGCTGCATGCGTTCACCGCGCGGCATCCCGCGTTGCGGGTGCGGCTCGAAACGCACACGTCGCAGGCCGATCTCGTGCGCGACCGCTTCGACGTCGCGATCCGGCTCGGACGCCACGAGCATTTTCTCGACCTGCCCTATCGCGGTGTCTGCCTCGCCACCTGCGACGTGCTCGCCGTGATGGCGCCCGACCTGCCCGCGAAGGCCGGGCTCCCGCCGCCGGCGTCACCCGGCGATCTGGCCCGCCTGCCGCAGCTCGGCCACAGCCGGCTCGAGCGGATCGCCGAATGGACGCTCACCGATCGCGCGGGCAACGAACATGCGTTTCGACCGGCGACGAAGCCTCACATCGTCGTCGACAACGCATCGGTGTTGAGCGAACTGGCGCGCCAGGGCAGCGGCGTCGCGCTGCTGCCGGAATGGCTCGTGCGCGACGATCTCGAAAGCGGCGCACTGGTCGATGCACTGCCCGCGTACCGGTTTCCGCAGCAGAACGTCTACGCGCTGTACGTCGCGACGCGGCACGTGCCGCAGAAAGTGCGCGCGTGGGTGGATTTCATGAAAGCGCAGTTGCAGCCCGTTCACTGAGCGCGGCTTGCGCGCGTCACCCGCCGCGCGCAGGGCGCCGTATCGGAGCCGGCCGTAAAGCACATCCGGCGCCCGTTACCGCGCTTTCAGGACCAGGCAGTCAGAGCGACTGCCCGTGCTGCGTGGCCGCCGCATCGACGGCTTCGACCGAACGCGTCAGCCACGGCCCGATGTCCATCTCCTCGTAGCGCACGAGCCGGCTCTTGCGCGCACGGCGATACGCCCACCAGATCGCGACGAACAGCGGAATCCACACGTAGATCGACAGCACTTCCATCCAGTCGATGCGGGCCGCGAAGAACGCCTGGTAATCCTGCCCGAGCGAGATCACGATGCAGATCGCGATCGCGAACAGCGGCCCGAACGGGAACCATTTCGCGCGGTACGGCAGCTGATCGAGCCGGTAGCCCTGCTTCAGGAACCCCTTGCGGAACCGGTAATGGCAGACCGCGATGCCGAGCCACGCGATGAAGCCGGTGATGCCGACCGTATTCAGCAGCCACAGATAGATGCTCTGGTTGTTGGTCAACGACGTGAGGAAGCACAGCCCGCCGACGGCCATCGTCGCGTACAGCGCGTTGCGCGGCACGCCGCCCGGCGACAGCGTCGCGAACATCGCCGGCGCGCGCCCTTCCGCCGCGAGGTTGTACAGCATCCGCGTGGCCGCGTAAGTCCCGGAATTGCCGGCCGACAGCACGGCCGTCAGGATCACGAGATTCATCGCGCCGGCCGCGAGCCGGAAACCCGCGTGGCTGAACACCAGCGTGAACGGGCTCACGCCGATGTCGGTCACGTCGCTCTTCAGCAGGTTCGGATCCGTGTACGGCACCAGCAGCCCGATCACGAAGATCGCGAACACGTAGAACAGCATGATCCGCCAGAAGATCTGCTTGACCGCACGCGGGATCGTCTTGCGCGGGTTTTCCGATTCGCCGGCCGTGATCCCGACCAGCTCGGTGCCGAGAAACGAGAAGCCCGCGATCAGCGCGACGCTCATCATCGCGTGCACGCCGCCGACGAACGGCGCATCGCCCGTCGTGAAGTTGCGCAAGCCGACCGGATGCCCGTTCCCGATCAGGCCGGCCGCGATCAGCAGCCCGGCCGCGATGAACGCGACCACGGTGACGACCTTGATCAGCGAGAACCAGTATTCCGATTCGCCGAAGCCGCGCACCGACAGCGTATTCAGCAGGAAGATCAGCACGAGGAAACCGGCGCCCCACCAGATGCCGGGTACGGTTGGAAACCAGTAGCGCATCACGATCTGCGCGGCGACCAGCTCGATCGCGATCGTCACGGCCCAGCTGTACCAGTAGGTCCAGCCGAGCGCGACGCCGAAGCCTTCGTCGACGTACTTCTCGCCGTAGATCGCGAACGAGCCCGATACCGGCATCAGCGCGGCCATCTCGCCGAGGCCCGTGACGACGAAGTACACCATCAGCCCGATCGCGATATACGCGGCGATCGCCCCGCCCGGCCCCGCCTGCGCGACCGACGCCCCCGACGCGACGAACAACCCCGTGCCGATCGAGCCGCCGATCGCGATCATCGCGATGTGGCGGCCCTGCAGACGGCGCTTCAGCGTCGTTCCGGACGGTGCGGCCGTCTCCGCTGCCGCTTGCAAAGCATCCATAGTGTTCACCCTGATTGGATTCAGGCCTGACGATTTGATTCGGAATGCAAATCGTCAGGCCGGGTCATTCGCGTCGGAGCCGGCCCTTCCCGGCCGGCCGCATCACACGACGCTGCGCTTGATCGCCTGCAGTTCGGCCGTCGTCACGATCTTCTCGATCCGGAACCGCGGGCTTTCCAGCCACAGGTTCGCGATTCGCCGGTACTCGTCGAGATCCTCGCACGCGAGCCGCACGAGAAAATCGAACGTGCCGCTGACGAGCCAGCAATCGAGCACCGCCGGATTCGCGCGCATTTCGTCCTCGAACGGCGCCTGCGAACGCCCGTGGTCGGCCAGCGTGATCTGCGCGATCACGACGATCGGCTTGGTCGCGCGCGGCGCCTTGATCACCGCGCGGTACCCTTCGATCACCCCAAGCGCCTCGAGCCGCTCCACGCGCGCCTGGCACGGCCGCGGCGTGAGGTTCACGAGCTCGGACAGCTTCCGGTAGGAAATCCGCCCGTCGGTGCGCAGGATGTCGAGGATCCGGAGGTCGATCTTGTCGAGCTGCATCTTCTTGTCGGTCATCCGCGTTCGCTCCGGTCGGGTCGTGGCTGGTGCGCGGAACGTCTCCGGTTCCGCGCGGGGGCCACATTATCCGGCCGAAGCGGCCGCGCGCCAATCGGCTAGAACCGCAGCGACAGGCAGGTCAGGCCGCCGTCCATCTTGCGGAACTCGCTCGTATCGATCACGTGCAGCGGCAGCCCCAGCGACGCGATCGCATCGTGCACGCGCGGGTAGCCGGCCGGCGTGATCAGCGTGCCGTTCACGCGCAGCGTGTTGCCCGCGTATTCGTCAGCGGCCGAGATCGCGATCCGGCGATAGTCGGCGAAAGCCGGATGCGCGGCCAGCGCTTCGGTGACGAGCAGCGTGTCGTCGCCGAGCGCGTTGACGACCGACTTGAGATGCAGGCCGGCGCCCACCGGCACCGCGACGACGGAATAGCCGTAGCGCGACACGAGCGAGTCGAATGCGGCGATGCCTTCGGCGTCGGTACGGCCCGTCAGGCCGATGTAGAAGCGCTTGCCGACCTGCATCACGTCACCGCCGTCGAGCCGGCCCGCCTGCATCGGCAGCAGGTCGCGATGCGCGGCCAGCGCCGCTTCGATGTGCACCGTCTCGCCACGCCGCGCCGGCGCACCGGGGCGCGTGATCACCGCGAATTCGGGCGTCACGACCGCGGTGTCCTCGACGAAGTGCGAATCGGGGAATGCCTCCAGCGGCGGCAGTTCGGTCAGCGCGACGCCGAGCGTGCGCAGCGCGTCGCAATACGCGTGGAACTGGGTGAGCGTCTTGTCGTAATCGGGCGCGCCGAGTTCGGCGGTGGTCAGGCCCGCGCCACAGGACGGCGCGGGGCGGCGAACGATCGCTTGCGTGAATTGCATCGACTCCTCCATGGTCAGCGCCGCACCCGTGCTTCACACGGGGCGGCTGCGTTGTGTCCGGACCATTATCGGAAGCCAAATTGCGCAATTCGCGTCGATTTCGGCTGCGCCGACAGCCGATTGCGTCGAATTGCGCTCGACACGCAGCGGATTCGGCAGCCCGCCGTTCGCCACCCGGCGAGCCGTCGCTTTCACGGACGGCACGCTGGCTACGCGCCCGCCCCGAACCCCATCTGCGAACGGCCGAGCGCCGTGAGATCGCCCTCCCCGCCCCGTCCGTCGAATTCGACCTCGAAATGATCGGCCGGGAAATCGGGCGGGCTCTCGCCGCGCAGGAACGCAGCGCGCTGGCGCTGCAGGTACGCGTCGTTCTTCGCGCAACCGGGCGCGGCGGCGATGTACATCACGTTGCTGTCGCCGCTGCCGCGGTGCGCATCCTCGACCGCGTGCACGACGTCGCCGTGCCAGAACACCGCATCGCCCGGCTCCATGTGCGGGATCGGCACCAGCGCGTCGAGCAGCAGCGCGTGCCATTCGGGCCGGATCGACAGCGCGCGGCCCGGGCGCGCGCCGCACAGGTCGTCGTCGGCCACGTCGTCCTGCAGCGCACGCAGCACGACGTAGGCCATCGCGTTCGCCACCGGGATCAACTGCAGCGTGCCGTCGCCTGGCCCCTGCGGCGTCAGCGCGGTCCAGCCCTGGAAGGTGCGGAACATCGAGCACACGGCCGACGACGGAATCTCCTCGACGTCGGGACGGAACGCCGCGTCGAACGGGTCGTAATCGCGCCAGCGACCGGCCAGCACGTGACGGTAGACCCGGCGGAAATTCGCGCCGAGCCAGCGTTCGACCGAACCGCCGTCGACATGCGGCGACAGCCCGAGCGACGTCGAGCCGGGCGGGCGGCGACGAATCCGGTCCGCATAGGCCGGCACCTGGTCGGGATCGAAGTGCGTGCGGCCGCCGTCCGCGTGCCGCCACAGCCGGTTCAGGAACACGCGCGCCTGGGTCAGGGCCGGCGACTGGCGCGCAGCCACCTGCGGCTTCGACCAGTAGACGCCGTAGATCTGCGGCTTGCCCGACGCGAGGTTGCCGAAATAACGGTCCTCGGCACGTGCGTGCAGCCGGTCGGTGAAGCGGTTCGCTTCCAGGTAGGCACCGATCTCGTCGTTCCAGTCGCGCGCCTGCTGCGGATCGAATACGCCACGGATCACGACCGCGCCATGCGTGCGGATCGCGGCAACCGCGTGCGGATCGACGGCCCCGCTCGCGATGTCCGCGAACGGCACCACCGGAATCACGTCACGACCATGCGCATGCGCGCGGCGAATCACATCGACCTGCCGCGCGATGTCGCCCTCCAGCTCACGGAACGTGGCCGCATGACCAGGCAGGTCGGCGCGCAGCGCCCTTTTCGCGTCGCGAATCGCGGCAGGCAGGTCGTCAATCGTCAGTTGCATCGTGGTCTCCTCGCTGACAGGTGTCGTGATGTGCTGTCAGCGTACGACCGGCGCACGACCGCGATTACCACTATCCGGCCAACTATCGATACAATCCGGACAACCGAGCGTCACGCCGGATGATGGCAGACCACGCACAGCTTGTTGCCGTCCGGATCGCGGAAATACGCGCCGTAGTAGTCGCGGTGATAGTCCGGCCGCAGGCCCGGCGGCCCTTCGCAGGTGCCGCCGTGGCGCAGCGCGAGCACGTGGCAGCGATCGACGTGCGCGCGGGTCGGCGCAACGAACGCGATCGTGTGGCCATTGCCCGGTTCGGGCGCGCGGCCGTCGAGCGGGTGGCCGAAGAAGAACAGCGGCCGGTCGGTGTCGGCCGGCATCCAGCCCGACCAGCCGTCCGGCTCGCGGAATTTCAGGCGCAGCCCGAGTTCCGCGAACAGCGGCGCGTAGAAATCGTAGGCGCGCGCGGTGTCGGCCACCCCCACGCAAACATGTGAAAACATGGCATCGCTCCGTCGTGACGATCGCTCACGATCATGCCACGGCGCGATGCCGGCTCTCCCCCGGAGGCCGCAATGAAACCGCAGTACGAGCACGTGACGTTCGCCCCCGGCTGTTCGATCCGCGTGTATCACCGTCAGCTCGCGCGCATCCCGTTCGAATGGCATCGCCATCCCGAATACGAACTGACGCTGACGCTCAACAGCCGCGGCCGGCGCTTCATCGGCGATCACGTCGCGCACTACGCGGACGACGACCTGGTGCTCGTGCCGCCCAACCTGCCGCATACGTGGTCGTCGAATGCACGCATCGATCGCGATGCGCCTGAAGTCGCGCTCGTCATCTGGTTCGACGGCGACTGGGCGCGGCGTCTGGCCGACTGTTGCCCCGAATACGCACCGCTGCGCTCGCTGCTGCGGCGTGCCGCACCGGGCCTGCGCTTCGACGCGGATGCAGCCCGCGCGATGCGCGTGCGGCTGCCGCAGTTGCTCGATCCGTCGCCGCGCACCCGGCTCGCGGCCGCGCTCGACACGCTCGCCGATCTCGCGGAAGCCGGCGGCGAACCGCTCGCCACCGCACACGCGTACGAGCGCACCGACGGCACGACACGCCAAACCGACGCAGCCGCCCCCGAAGCCGAACGCCTCGACCGCGTGCTCGACGCAATCGACCGGCACTTCCACGAGCCGTTGCGCATCGACGCGCTCGCCGCCACCGCGCATATGTCCGAACGCACTTTGCAGCGCCTGTTCGTCCGGCATCTCGGCGAAAGCGTCGGCCGCTACGTGCAGCGGCTGCGGCTCGCGCACGCGTGCCGACATCTCGTCGGCACCGACTGGCCGATCGCGACGGTGGCGGCGCGCTGCGGCATTCCGAATGCCGCGAACTTCAATCGCCAGTTCCTCGCCGCACGCGGGATGACGCCCGGCGCATACCGGCAGTTCTTCGTGCAGCACGGCCACGCGCCCGATCACGACGCACCCGCACTCGACACGCGCCCGCCGTCGCTGGAACGCCGCGCGGGCCGGAGCGATCCTCGGCCGCACAAATGAAAACACCCCGACGGGATGACCCGTCGGGGTGTCGTGGCGTTGCGATCGCCCGACGCGAGCAGCCAGCCGGCCGTTCGCGCCGCGCACGACTTAACGTGCGTTGAGCGGCTTCGCTTCGCGCGGCGTATCGCCGATGAACAGCTGACGCGGACGGCCGATCTTCTGTTCCGGATCGCCGATCATTTCGTTCCACTGTGCGATCCAGCCGACCGTACGTGCCATCGCGAAGATACACGTGAACATCGACGTCGGGATGCCCAGCGCGCGCTGGACGATGCCCGAGTAGAAGTCGACGTTCGGGTACAGCTTGCGCGACACGAAGTATTCGTCTTCCAGCGCGATCTTCTCGAGCTGCATCGCGAGCTTGAACAGCGGGTCGTCGTGCAGGCCCAGTTCGTTCAGCACTTCGTAGCACGTTTCGCGCATCAGCTTCGCACGCGGGTCGTAGTTCTTGTACACGCGGTGACCGAAGCCCATCAGCTTCACGCCCGAATTCTTGTCCTTCACCTGCTTGATGAATTCGGGGATGTTGTCCGGCGAACCGATCTGCTCGAGCATGTTCAGCGCGGCTTCGTTCGCACCACCGTGCGCCGGGCCCCACAGACAGGCGATACCGGCAGCGATACACGCGAACGGGTTCGCGCCCGACGAGCCGGCCAGGCGGACGGTCGACGTCGATGCGTTCTGCTCGTGGTCGGCGTGCAGGATCAGGATACGGTCGAGCGCGCGGACGAGCACGTCGTTGACCTTGTACTCTTCGCACGGGTTCGAGAACATCATGTGCATGAAGTTCGCGCTGTACGACAGCGAGTTCTTCGGATACACGAACGGCTGGCCGATGCTGTACTTGTACGCCATCGCGACGAGCGTCGGCAGCTTCGCGATCATGCGGATCGCCGACACTTCACGGTGACGCGGATCGTTGATGTCGAGCGAGTCGTGGTAGAACGCCGACAGCGCGCCGACTGCAGCGACCAGGATCGCCATCGGGTGCGCGTCGCGACGGAAGCCACGGAAGAAGAAGTGCATCTGCTCGTGCACCATCGTGTGCTTCGTGACGGTGTCGACGAATTCCTTCTTCTGCGCTGCGTTCGGCAGTTCGCCCTTCAGCAGCAGGTAGCAGCTTTCGAGGAAGTCGGCGTTTTGCGCGAGGTTGTCGATCGGGTAGCCGCGGTACAGCAGCTCGCCCTTGTCGCCGTCGATGTACGTGATCGCCGAATTACAAGCTGCCGTCGACATGAAGCCCGGGTCGTACGTGAACTTGCCGGTCTGGCCGTACAGCTTGCGGATGTCGATCACGTCCGGGCCCATCGTGCCCTTGTAGATCGGCAGTTCGACGCTCGGCGAGTTGTCGCTGAACGATAGCGTGGCTTTAACATCAGACGGAGTCATGGCACATCCTCAATCGAAATAAAGAAACGGGATTCGATAACGGGCACAACGCGTTACACCTTGGCGTTACACGTTGCGCAGCATCTCCAACAGCCGGTGAATATCCGGGCTGTCTAGGTCGCCTTCTGGTTCCTTGCGCGCGAGGAGCAAGTCCATCAGGTCGTTGTCGCTCAGATCGAGCAGGCGCGACAACGCGCCTACGTCTGCATCGGTGAGGTCATGCTCGTATCTGCTGAAGAAACGCTCGAAAATGATGTCGTTCTCCAGCAGACCCCGCCGCGCACGCCAGCGAAGGCGTGCGCGACGGTGCGGGTCGGATTGATGCGAATCGCTCATCTCAACCTTAAACAGCGCGGCGAACCATCAGTTCCTTGATCTTGCCGATCGCCTTCGTCGGGTTCAGGCCCTTCGGGCAAACGTCGACGCAGTTCATGATCGTGTGGCAACGGAACAGGCGGTACGGGTCTTCCAGGTTGTCGAGACGCTCGCCGGTGGCCGTGTCGCGGCTGTCCGCGATGAAGCGGTAAGCCTGCAGCAGGCCGGCCGGGCCGACGAACTTGTCCGGGTTCCACCAGAAGCTCGGGCACGACGTCGAGCAGCTCGCGCACAGAATGCACTCGTACACGCCGTCGAGCTCGTCGCGCTCTTCCGGCGACTGGAGGCGTTCCTTCTCCGGCGGCGGCGCGTCGTTGATCAGGTACGGCTTGATCGAGTGGTACTGGTTGAAGAAGTGCGTCATGTCGACGATCAGGTCACGCACGACGGGCAGGCCCGGCAGCGGACGCAGCACGATCTTCTGCGGCAGGTCGTTCAGGTTCGTCAGGCACGCGAGACCGTTCTTGCCGTTGATGTTCATCGCGTCCGAACCGCACACGCCTTCACGGCACGAACGGCGGAACGACAGCGTCTCGTCCACGGCCTTCAGCTTGACCAGTGCGTCGAGCAGCATGCGCTCGTGCTCGAGCTCCAGCTCGTACGTCTGCATGCGCGGCGCTGCGTCCTTGTCCGGATCGTAGCGGTAGACTTCAAAAATGCGTTTTGCCATTTCGGATTCCTTTGACTCGGCTTAGAACGTGCGCGGCTTCGGCGGCACGGATTCGACCGTCAGCGGCTTCATTTGTACCGGCTTGTAGTCGAGGCGATCGCCTTCGCTGTACCACAGCGTGTGGCGCAGCCAGTTCTCGTCGTCGCGGTGTTCGTAGTCGCTGTGGGCGTGTGCGCCACGGCTTTCCTTGCGCGCTTCCGCCGACACCATCGTTGCGCGAGCAACTTCGATCAGGTTCTCCAGCTCGAGCGCTTCGACGCGCGCGGTGTTGAACATCTTCGACTTGTCCTTCAGGTGGATGTTTTCCACGCGCGCCGCCAGGCCGGCCATCTGCTCGACGCCTTCCTTCAGCAGTTCCGACGTGCGGAACACGCCTGCGTGCTTCTGCATCGTCGAGCGGATGTCGTTCGCGACGTCCTGCGTGTATTCACCCGAGGTCGACTTGTCGAGCTTCGCCAGGCGTGCCAGCGAGAATTCGCCCGCATCGGCCGGCAGCGGCTTGTGTTCCTTCTGGTTCTTCACGTGCTCGACGATGTGGTTGCCGGCCGCACGGCCGAACACCACGAGGTCCAGCAGCGAGTTCGTGCCGAGGCGGTTCGCGCCGTGCACGGACACGCACGAGCATTCGCCCACTGCGTAGAAGCCGTTGACCGGATCCTTGTGACCGCGCGACGTGCCGACGACCTGGCCGTGGATGTTGGTCGGGATGCCGCCCATCTGGTAGTGGATCGTCGGGACGACCGGGATCGGTTCCTTGATCGCGTCGACGTTCGCGAACTTCAGCGCGATTTCGCGGATCGACGGCAGACGCTTCATGATCGTCTCGGCGCCGATGTGCGACAGGTCGAGCAGCACGTGATCCTTGTTCGGACCCACGCCGCGGCCTTCCTTGATTTCCTGGTCCATCGAACGCGACACGAAGTCACGCGGCGCCAGATCCTTCAGCGTCGGCGCGTAGCGCTCCATGAAGCGCTCGCCGTTCGCGTTGCGCAGGATACCGCCTTCGCCGCGCACGCCTTCGGTGATCAGCACGCCCGCGCCGGCCACGCCGGTCGGGTGGAACTGCCAGAACTCCATGTCCTGCAGCGCGATGCCCGAACGCGCAGCCATGCCGAGGCCGTCGCCGGTGTTGATGAACGCGTTGGTCGATGCCGCGAAGATCCGGCCTGCGCCGCCCGTCGCGAACAGCGTCGTCTTGCCTTCCATGATGTAGACGTCACCCGTCTCCATCTCGAGGGCCGTCACGCCGAGCACGTCGCCTTCCGCGTCGCGGATCAGGTCGAGCGCCATCCATTCGACGAAGAACTGCGTCTTCGCTTCGACGTTCTGCTGGTACAGCGTGTGCAGCAGCGCGTGACCGGTACGGTCGGCGGCCGCGCAGGCGCGCTGAACCGGCTTCTCGCCGTAGTTCGCGGTGTGGCCGCCGAACGGGCGCTGGTAGATCGTGCCGTCCGCGTTACGGTCGAACGGCATGCCGAAGTGCTCGAGTTCGTACACGACGTTCGGCGCTTCACGGCACATGAATTCGATCGCGTCCTGGTCGCCGAGCCAGTCGGAGCCCTTGATCGTGTCGTAGAAGTGGAAGTGCCAGTTGTCTTCGCTCATGTTGCCGAGCGACGCGCCGATACCGCCCTGCGCGGCCACCGTGTGCGAACGGGTCGGGAACACCTTCGACAGCACGCCGACCGACAGGCCCGCGCGCGACAGTTGCAGCGCCGCGCGCAAGCCGGAGCCGCCCGCGCCGACGATCACTACGTCAAACTTGCGGCGCGGGAGATTAGTTTTGATTGCAGCCATTCTTTACACTCTCCAGAGAATCTGCGCGGCGTAGCCCGCACATGCGAGCAGCCAGACGATGGTCAGCGATTGCAGCAGCAGGCGCACACCGACGGGCTTCACGTAGTCCATCCAGATGTCGCGCACGCCGACCCATGCGTGGTAGAAGAGGGAAAGCAGCATCACGAAGGTCGCGAGCTTCATCCATTGCGCGGCGAAGATCGATGCCCAGCCTTCGTACGAGAAATCGTGCGCGCCGAAGAACAGGACGAGCAGAATGACCGTGTAGACCGCCATGATCGTGGCGGTGATGCGCTGCGCAAGCCAGTCGCGCAGGCCGTAATGAGCGCCGACGACGAGGCGCTTCGAGCCGATTCGGTTATTGGCTGCCATTTTCTTAGAATGCTCCGAACAGTTTGAGTGCCATGGCGATCGTCAGCGCGATCGAGACGACAAAGACGACGACTGCCGTCCGCTTGCCGCCTTCCTTCGTGACGGCGTCGTGGTTGACGTCCATCAGCAGGTGGCGAATGCCGGCGCAGAAATGGTGGAAGAAGGCCCACGACAGTGCGAGGACGATCAGCTTGACGATGATGTTGGAGAGGAAAGCCTTGAAGACTTCGAAGCTGAGCTCGGACGTGAGGCTCTGGTCGAAGAGGAACAGCAGGAACGGCAGGAACAAGAACAGCAGCGCGCCGCTGACTCGATGGAGAATCGACAATATCGCTGCCAGCGGCATGCGATATTTCATCGTGATATCGCCGAATCCGATGTTCCGGTATTCCGGCCTCGGCTTTCTTACTGCATCAGTCATGCTAGACCCCTACTATGTTGTCACACTAATCCGCGATTTTAGCGCCTTTTTATATCGCGCTGCAGCGAAAGTCTGCTCTGGATAGTTGCGCGAACAAGAACAAAGGCGGCCCGAAACGTGCTTCGCGAACGTGGGGAACGCGAACGCACTCGGCTTGAGCCGATACACCGTCAACTCAAGTCATTCTGATAGTAGTACCCGGTTGTGACATACCAGCCGCGACGCACTTCCACCGGCCGGTCTCCGTATGTATAGGACACACGCTCGACCGACAGCAAAGGGAAACCCGCCGGCACGTGCAGCAGGTCGGCCACCGCCGGCTCCGCCGCGACCGCGCGGATCTTTTCCGTCGCGCGGATCATCCGCGTGCCGAACTCCGTCTCGAACATCGCGTAGAGCGGCCCCTTGTACTCGCTCAGCCGCTCGAACGTGAGCCCTCGGAACATCGCGCCCGGCAGCCAGATCTCGTCGAGCACCGTCGCTTCGTTCTCGAACTCCAGCAGGCGGCGCACCTGCACGACCGGATCGGCCGGCTTCAGGTCGAGTTGCCGCGCGATCTCGGCCGGCGCGCGCAGGCGCCGGCATTCGAGCAGGCGGCTCACGTGCGGATGCTCGGCCCCGTCGTCGGCCAGCAGCCGCAGGAAGCGGAACTGCGCGCGATCTTCGTTGTGCGTCGCAACAAAAGTGCCTTTGCCCTGCCGCCGGACCACGAGGTTTTCGGCGGCCAGCTCGTCGATCGCCTTGCGGACGGTGCCCTGGCTGACCTTGTAGCGGGCCGCGAGCTCCACCTCGCTCGGGATGATCTCGCCCGGCTTCCACTCGCCGGTTTCGAGACTTTGCGTGATCAATGACTTAATCTGCTGGTATAACGGGCTGAACGTCGGCGACGGAGCCGCCGCGGGCGAAGGTGCGGGATCGCTCGCGCCCGGCTGCCCTGGGCCGCCTGCGCCGGTCTGATTCGCGGTATTCGCCTGGTTCGATGTCATGGCGCGCATTTCATCACAAACCGCACTTTTAAGTCCACTCAATTTCCGCAAAACATCTGTCTTATATAAGACATATGATACCGTTTGACTTTGAGCCGGACGGCTCCTACACTCCGGGTCGAGCAAGGGTTCGCGGGTGCAAAAGCGCGTCCCCGGCTACGTGCCACGGCCGTCTCCAGGTTCACCGCGTCTGCCATCGCGAGTCCTCCGCCCTGCTTCAATGCAACACTCAGCACAACGCGCATAGAATGGCGTTTTCGCGAGTGTCCAACGCTTCACCCGTCCTGGAGATTTTCAATGGCTAAGCCCGCAAAGCGCGTTGCCGTCACCGGCGCCGCAGGTCAAATCGCTTACTCCCTGCTGTTCCGCATCGCGAACGGCGACCTGCTCGGCAAGGACCAGCCGGTCATCCTGCAACTGCTCGACCTCCCGCAAGCCCAAGGCGCCGTCAAGGGCGTCGTGATGGAACTCGACGATTGCGCGTTCCCGCTGCTCGCGGGCGTCGTGATCACCGATGATCCGAAGGTCGCATTCAAGGATGCCGACGTCGCACTGCTGGTCGGCGCACGTCCGCGCTCGAAGGGCATGGAGCGCAAGGACCTGCTGTCGGCCAACGCCGAAATCTTCACGGTTCAGGGCGCCGCGCTGAACGAAGTCGCGAGCCGCGACGTGAAGGTGCTGGTCGTCGGCAACCCGGCGAACACGAACGCCTACATCGCGATGAAGTCGGCGCCGGATCTGCCGAAGAAGAACTTCACGGCCATGCTGCGCCTCGACCACAACCGCGCGCTGTCGCAACTCGCGGCGAAGTCGGGCAAGCCGGTCGCATCGATCGAGAAGCTCGCCGTGTGGGGCAACCACTCGCCGACGATGTACCCCGACTTCCGCTTCGCGACCGCCGAAGGCGAATCGCTGCTGAAGCTGATCAACGACGACGTGTGGAACCGCGACACGTTCATCCCGACCGTCGGCAAGCGCGGCGCGGCGATCATCGAAGCGCGCGGCCTGTCGTCGGCAGCGTCGGCAGCGAACGCGGCGATCGACCACGTGCGTGACTGGGTCCTCGGCACGAACGGCAAGTGGGTCACGATGGGCATCCCGTCGGACGGCTCGTACGGCATCCCCGAAGACATCATCTACGGCGTGCCGGTCACCTGCGAAAACGGCGAGTACAAGCGCGTCGAAGGCCTGGAAATCGACGCGTTCTCGCGCGAGAAGATGGACGGCACGCTGGCCGAGCTGCTCGAAGAGCGCGATGGCGTCGCCCACCTGCTGAAGAACTAAGCATCAGGCACTCGCCGGGCAGCCCTCGGGCAGCCCGGTTTCGGCCCGGGCCGGCATGCCGCCGGCCCGGCCGACCGATCCGATCCGCGCACGTTTTGCCGCCCCGCGCTTGCCGCGCACCGGCCCAGAACGCGCCCGAATCCGATTTTCTCCACGTTGACCCGCTTCCCTGACGTAGACGAGATGGCCGCGCTCACTCCCGCACAAGTGCTGTACGACGGGGCGTCCCCGCCCGCGATCCTGCCCTGCTGCGATCATTACGCGGGCAGCGAAAAGCTGATGCGCAAGTCGCTCGCGCTGCAGGCCGAGCTGGGCCCCGTGTTCGACATCACGCTCGACTGCGAAGACGGCGCCGCCGTCGGCCAGGAAGCCGCGCATGCGGCACTCGTCACCGACATCCTCGGCAGCGACGAGAACCGCTTCGGCCGCGTCGGCGTCCGCATCCACGACTTTTCCCACCCGCACTGGCGCGACGACGTACGCATCGTGCTGCGTGCGGCGCGTGCCCCCGCCTACATCACGCTCCCGAAGATCGCCAGCGCCGCCGATGCCGCCGAAATGACCGCGTTCATCGAAGGCACGCGCCGCGAGCTCGGCATCGCGCAGCCGATTCCCGTCGACGTGCTGGTCGAGACGCACGGCGCGCTCGCGCAGGCGGCCGCCCTCGCCGCGCTGCCGACGGTCGGCACGCTGAGCTTCGGGCTGATGGATTTCGTCTCCGCGCACCACGGCGCGATTCCGGATTCCGCGATGCGCTCGCCCGGCCAGTTCGAGCACCCGCTCGTGCGCCGCGCGAAGCTGGAAATCGCCGCGGCCTGCCACGCGCACGGCAAGACGCCGTCGCACAACGTGACGACCGAGGTGCGCGACATGAGCGTCGTCGCCGCCGATGCGCGCCGCGCGCGCGACGAATTCGCGTTCACGCGGATGTGGAGCATCCACCCCGCGCAGATCCGCCCGATCGTCGACGCATTCGCGCCGCGCACCGACGAGGTCGCGCTGGCCGCCGAGATCCTGCTGGCCGCGCAGGCCGCCGACTGGGGCCCGACGCGCCACGGTGATACGCTGCACGATCGCGCGAGTTACCGCTATTACTGGTCGGTGCTGCGCCGCGCACGGGCCACCGGCCAGCCCGTGCCGGCCGAGGCCGCGCCGCTGTTCGGCCCGGCCGCCGAGGGCGGCGCGCCGTAAGCGCGTTCTGCCCGCGCCGATACACGAGTTTCATGCATTCGACGAGGCGCGAACCGGATAGAGGTTTGCGAAACGACAAAAAACGTAACGGAGCCCGAAAACCTGATATACACGCGGCCAAATAGGTGAAAATAGCGGCCGCTGCGCGCTTTCGGGGCGCGTGCAGTTTCAAACCGGCCGGCGGCGCAGATTGCCGGCCCTTGTCAACTGATTATCGAAAGGTTCTGACTCCATGAAGAAACTCCTGATCGCTACCGCCATCGGCGCCTTGTCCGCCACGATGCTGGTGTCGGCTCCGAGCGCGTTTGCCCAGGGTACGACCACGACGACCGCGAAGAAGGCAGCGGCCAAGCGCCCGGCGCCGGCCAAGCGCATCATCCCGCGCAGCAAGAAGGCGCAGGCACGTGCCGCGGCGAAGGTCGATCCGGTACCGGACGGCGCAGTCAAGTGGTCCTGCAAGGAAGGTCTGTCGTTCGACCTCGCCGGTGACATGAAGCGCGACCAGGTCGTCACGGTTCACTGGGCGAAGAAGAACTACAAGCTGCCGCGTCAGGCCACGACGACGGGCGCCGACACGTTCTACGATCCGGCCGCGGGCTTCAAGCTGGTCGTGATCCCGAGCAAGGCGATGCTGTTCTCCGACGCGAACGGCGGCGAACGCCTCGCGGACGAATGCGTGACGCCGGAAATGGCGCAAGGCACGCCGGCACCGACGCAGTCGAACGAGCTGAAGCCGGCAACGAACTAAGCGCGTTCCCATCGGCCCCTCGATGTCCGCCCCGGTCTCCAACGTCCGCCCTGCTCCGGATACGGTACTCGTCGATATCGTCGACTACGTGCTGAATGCCGGCATCGACAGCGCGCTCGCGCTGGAGACGGCGCGTCATTGCCTGATCGACACGCTCGGATGCGGACTCGAGGCGCTCTCCTACCCTGCCTGCACCAAGCTGCTCGGCCCCGTCGTGCCCGGCACGATCGTGCCGAACGGCGCGAAGGTGCCCGGCACGTCCTTCCAGCTCGATCCCGTGCAGGCCGCCTTCGGCATCGGCGCGATGATCCGCTGGCTGGACTTCAACGACACCTGGCTCGCCGCCGAATGGGGTCATCCGTCCGACAACCTCGGCGGGATCCTGGCGACGGCCGACTGGCTTTCCCGCACGGCCCGCGCGGCCGGCCGGAAGCCGCTCACGATGCGCGACGTGCTGGTCGCGATGATCCAGGCCCACGAGATCCAGGGCTGCCTCGCGCTCGAGAATTCGTTCAATGCGGTCGGGCTCGACCACGTGCTGCTCGTGAAGGTCGCGTCGACGGCCGTCGTCGGCCGGTTGCTCGGGCTCACGCGCGACGAGCTGATCAACGCAGTGTCCAACGCGTTCGTCGACGGCCACGCGCTGCGCACCTACCGCCACGCGCCGAACACCGGCTCGCGCAAGTCCTGGGCGGCCGGCGATGCAACCTCCCGCGCGGTGCGCCTCGCGCTGATCGCGAAAACGGGTGAAATGGGCTACCCGTCGGCGCTCACCGCCAAGACCTGGGGCTTCTACGACGTGCTGTTCGACGGCAAGCCGTTCCGCTTCCAGCGCCCGTACGGCACGTACGTGATGGAAAACGTGCTGTTCAAGATCGCGTTCCCCGCCGAATTCCACGCGCAAACGGCCGCCGAGGCCGCGCTGCAGCTGCACGCGCAGCTCGCCGCCGCGGGCCGCACGACCGACGACATCGGCCGGATCACGATCCGCACGCACGCAGCCGCGATCCGCATCATCGACAAGCAGGGCCCGCTCGCCAATCCGGCCGACCGCGACCACTGCATCCAGTACATGGTCGCCGTGCCGCTGCTGCACGGCCGGCTGACCGCGGCCGACTACGAAGACTCGGCCGCCGCCGATCCCCGCATCGACGCGCTGCGCGCGAAGACCGTGTGCGTCGAGGATCCGCAGTTCACGCAGGATTACCACGACCCGGACAAGCGCTCGATCGCGAATGCACTGACGATCGAGTTCGCGGACGGGTCGAAGCTTGCCGAGGTGGCGGTCGAATACCCGCTCGGCCACCGGCGGCGCCGGGCCGAAGGCATCCCGCTCCTGGTCGAGAAGTTCAGGACCAACCTTGCCCGCCGCTTCCCGGCCAAGCAGCAACAAGCGATTCTCGACGTGTCGCTGGACCAGGCAAAGCTCGAAGCGATGCCGGTCGATGAGTACGTCGACTTGTATGTGATATAGCCGTCAGATACAGGACTCTTTGTTTCCTAGCCTTAAACCCAGGAAAATCACCATGGCCCACAATCTCCACAAGACCCTCAAGGAATTCGACAGCGGTTCCGGCAAAGGCAAGTTCTACTCGCTGCCGCAGCTCGGCAAGGAACTGAAGACGAAGATCGAACGCCTGCCGGTGTCGATCCGTATCGTGCTCGAGTCCGTGCTGCGCAACTACGACGGCAAGAAAATCACCGAAGAGCACATCCAGCAGCTCGCGAACTGGAAGCCGAACGACAAGCGCGTCGACGAGATTCCGTTCGTGGTGTCGCGCGTGGTGCTGCAGGACTTCACGGGCGTGCCGCTGCTCGCCGACATCGCGGCCATGCGCGGCGTCGCGGAGCGTACCGGCAAGAACCCGAAGAAGATCGAGCCGCTGGTCCCGGTCGATCTCGTCGTCGACCACTCGGTGCAGATCGACTACTTCCGCCAGAAGGACGCGCTCGACCTGAACATGAAACTGGAATTCCAGCGCAACAACGAGCGCTACCAGTTCATGAAGTGGGGCATGCAGGCATTCGACACGTTCAAGGTCGTGCCGCCGGGCGTCGGCATCGTCCACCAGGTGAACCTGGAATACCTCGCGCGCGGCGTCCACAAGAAGGCGGACGGCGGCGACACCGTGTACTACCCGGACACCCTCGTCGGCACCGACAGCCACACGACGATGATCAACGGCATCGGCGTGGTCGGCTGGGGCGTGGGCGGCATCGAGGCGGAAGCCGGCATGCTCGGCCAGCCGGTGTACTTCCTGACGCCGGACGTCGTCGGCGTCGAGCTGAAGGGCAAGCTGCGCGAAGGCGTGACGGCCACCGACCTGGTGCTGACGATCACCGAAATGCTGCGCAAGGAGAAGGTCGTCGGCAAGTTCGTCGAGTTCTTCGGCGAAGGCACGAAATCGCTGTCGCTGCCGGACCGCGCGACGATCGGCAACATGGCGCCGGAATACGGCGCGACGATGGGCTTCTTCCCGGTCGACGAAAAGACGATCGACTACTTCGAAGGCACGGGCCGCACGAAGGCCGAAATCGCCGCGTTCGAAAACTACTTCAAGGCGCAGAAGCTGTTCGGCATCCCGAAGGCCGGCGACATCGACTACACGAAGGTCGTGACGCTGGACCTGACGACGGTCGCGCCGTCGCTGGCCGGCCCGAAGCGCCCGCAGGACCGCATCGAGATCGGCCACGTCAAGTCGACGTTCACCGACCTGTTCTCGAAGCCGGTCGCGGAAAACGGCTTCGCGAAGAAGGCGGAAGACCTCGGCACGCAATACACGACGAGCAACGGCGTCGACGTGAAGAACGGCGACATCCTGATCGCCGCGATCACGTCGTGCACGAACACGTCGAACCCGAGCGTGCTGCTGGCCGCCGGCCTGCTCGCGAAGAAGGCGGTCGAGGCCGGCCTCACGGTCGATCCGAAGATCAAGACCTCGCTCGCGCCGGGATCGCGCATCGTCACCGAGTACCTGACGAAGACGGGCCTGCTGCCCTACCTGTCGAAGCTCGGTTTCGAAGTCGCGGCCTACGGCTGCACCACCTGTATCGGCAACGCGGGCGACCTGACGCCGGAGCTGAACGAAGCGATCACGAAGAACGACATCGTCGCGGCGGCCGTACTGTCGGGCAACCGTAACTTCGAAGCGCGGATCCACCCGAACATCCGCGCGAACTTCCTCGCGTCGCCGCCGCTGGTCGTCGCCTACGCGATCGCCGGCAACATCACGCGCGACCTGATGACCGAACCGGTCGGCAAGGGCAAGGGCGGCCGCGACATCTACCTCGGCGACATCTGGCCGACGAGCGAAGAAATCCACGCGCTGCTCAAGTTCGCGCTCGACCCGAAGAAGTTCGAGGACAACTACTCGAAGCTGACCAAGAAGGGCGACCTCTGGAGCAAGATCGAGGGCGAATCGGGCCAGGTCTACGACTGGCCGAAGTCGACGTACATCGCCGAGCCGCCGTTCTTCGGCAACGACTTCTCGATGGAACCGGCTGCATCGATCCCGACGGTCAAGGGCGCGCGTGCACTGGGCATCTTCGGTGACTCGGTCACGACCGACCACATCAGCCCGGCAGGCTCGATCAAGGAAGACTCGCCGGCAGGCAAGTGGCTGAAGGAGAACGGCGTGCAGAAGGCCGACTTCAACAGCTACGGCTCGCGCCGCGGCAACCACGACGTGATGATGCGCGGCACGTTCGCGAACGTCCGGATCAAGAACCTGATGATCCCGGCGAAGGCAGACGGCACGCGCGTCGAAGGCGGCCTGACGATCCACCAGCCGAGCGGCGAACAGCAATCGATCTATGACGCAGCGATGCAGTACGTTGCCGCCGATACGCCGACGGTCGTGTTCGCGGGCGAAGAGTACGGCACGGGCTCGTCGCGCGACTGGGCCGCGAAGGGCACGCAACTGCTCGGCGTGAAGGCCGTGATCGCACGCAGCTTCGAGCGCATCCACCGCTCGAACCTGGTCGGCATGGGCGTGCTGCCGCTGCAGTTCAAGGGCGCGGACAGCGTCCAGTCGCTCGGCATCACCGGTGAAGAAACGTATGACATCGAAGGCCTCGGCGACGACTTCAAGCCGCAGCAGGACGTCACGCTCGTGATCCACCGCAAGAACGGCGAATCGCAGCGCGTGCCGGTGCTGCTGCGCATCGATACGCCGATCGAAGTCGACTACTACAAGCACGGCGGGATCCTGCCGTTCGTGCTGCGCTCGCTGCTCGCAGCGTAAGCGCCCTGCACCTTGCAGGTGCCGCAGCCGCCTCGCGGGCGGTTGCGGCCGATTTGGATGCCCGACCTCGTGTCGGGCTTTTTTTTGCCTGCGCTACGCCGCGTGACCGGTCGTGCGGCGCGTCATGCCGCCTTGTCGGCCCGCGCCTTCGTGCCTGCGCCCACTCGCCGGGTGTTCTTCTTCAGATGCGTGCGGTTGTAGTCGATCGCCGCGCGCACCAGATTCTTCAGCGCTCGCTTGTCGAGCTTGTCGCCTTCGAAGAAATCGATCGCGCGCCGCGCATTGCCGTCGAGGCCGTCGTTAAAGAGCTTGTCGGGATCGGGCAACTGCGCGCCGTGCATGAAGGTCAGCTTCACCTTGCCCTTGTGCGCGTTCGCCACCGCAATCATCCCGTCGCACGACCATACGGGGCTGCCCATCCATTTCCATTCCTCGACGATGCCCGCCTGCGCGTCGAGGATCGTCTGGCGCAGGTCGGCGAAGGTCTTGCCGCGCCAGTCGGCGATGCCGGCGATCAGCGCGTCGATACGCTCCGACGGCGTGAGGTCGGTTGGGCTCATGCGCGGGCCTCCGTGCCTTCGTCGGGGCGTGCCAGCACCTGTTCGAGCGAGTCGAAGAAGCGGACCCAGCCGTGCTGCGCGCCGCGGTACGCCTGCTCCTGGTCGGGACGGAAGCCGACCTGCTCCATCCGCAGGTGCGTGCCGCGCGGCGTCGGCGTGAGCGTCCACGTGACGACGCTTTCGAGGCCGTACGCGGCCCACGTATAGGACAACGCATGCGGCGGCTCGATCGTCAGGACCGTGCAGTCGACCGAGCCCCAGTCCGCACGGAAGCTGAAGGCACGGCCCGCGACGGGCTCGAAGTCGCTCTTCATCAGCCACGCCTCGATCAGGTGCGGTTGCGTGAGCGCGCGCCAGATCTTCTCCGGCGGATGAGGCAGCTCCCGGTCGACGACGACGGAGCGCGTTTCGGTGGTGGCCTGGTTCATTACTGATCCATCCTTTTCAGAAGATCTTCGAGGGCATCGAACCGGGTCTGCCAGAAGCCGGCCATCTGGCTCGTCCAGTCGATCAACGGGGCCAGCGCTTGAGGCTGCGCGCTGTAGTGCGTCTGCCGGCCTTCGTGGCGGTCGCTCACGAGCCCGGCCTGCTTCAGGACGCCCAGATGCTTCGAGACGGCGGGCTGCGAGACGCCCGCATGGGCCGTCAGCGCGGCAACCGTCAGCTCGCCGTCGGCGCACAGCCGCTCGAAGAGCGCGCGGCGCGTGGGATCGGCAAGTGTCCTGAAAAGCATGTCGTGTGCGTTCTGCATGTCCAAATCCATAACCCGATGGTTATGGATTGAAGCATATCCGCTGATCGACGCACGTCAAGGCGGAATTTCGCGAACGACGCCCGCGCGATCTTGCGCGGGCCGGCTGTCCGCCGCGCCGGTGTGTGGACGCCCCCGAATTCGAGCCTTTCCTCTAATCCGCAATTGCCGCATGCGATCCGAAAGTCGCCTGCAAGACTGCCGGAAGCACCGTTCCACAGTTCGGGAAACGTTTGCGGTCGAGCGACCCCATTTTTGTGCACGCGCGAATCCGTTCCTGCCGTGTCGCTGCGTTTGACCACATAGTGCGACGCGGCACGCGACACCGACTGGTCGCGCGCGATGCGTTCACGCGGAGATCCGCTCCGCGATCGCGCACGTTCCGGCGTCGCGACGAGCGACTCGTGCGTGCGAGCGTCGCGCATGGCTGCGCGGCCGTATCGCGAACCGGTTCCGCTCGCCGCTGCCGCAAATCGCTTACGCGCATGACGCAGCACATGCGTGCACCCGTGCCGATGTCAGAACTGACAGCTATGGAAAATGGCAGCTACCCGAACGACAGCGACGCCCTACGCTCGTCACCGCTCGCGGCCCCACAAGGGCCGGGGGTTCCAGTAACGTCGCCTCTCCTAAAAAAGGACTCCCGATGAAAAGGAACACCTGGTTTGCCCTTCCCCTTCCGTCGCCCCGCCGCCTCGCGTGCGTGGCACCGTTCGTGTTCGCCGCCGCCGCGGCGCATGCGACGACGGATTGGGTCGATACGCATACGAAGGCCTTTCTGACCGGCCCGCAGTTGATGGCGCGCAGCGCGGCGCCGTCGCTCGAACTGGCAGGCGGTGAAACGACCAACGTCGTCGTCAGCCTGAAACTGCGCAACGCCGCTCAGCTCAAGCAACTGGCGCGCGACGTGAACCGGCCGGGCAGCGCGCATTACCGCCAGTACCTCACGCACGAGCAGTTCCTCGCCAACTACGCGCCGACCGAAGCGCAGGTGAAGTCGGTCGTCGACTATCTGCACAAGAGCGGCTTCGTGAACGTCGAGGTTGCGCCGAACCGCCTGCTGGTCTCCGCCAGCGGCACGGCCGCCACCGTGAAGACCGCATTCAACACGTCGCTCGTGCACTTCGACTACGCGGGTCACTCGGGCTTCGCGAACACGTCGACTGCGCAGGTGCCGCGCGCGCTCGGCGACGTCGTCGGCTCGGTGCTCGGGCTGCAGAGCGTCGCCCACGCGCGGCCGCTGCTGCGCATCGGCAACGTGTCGAAGCCGCAGGCGCTCGCGGCCGGCACGGCGACCGGGCACTATCCGAAGGAATTCCCGGGCCTCTACAACGCAACCGGCGTGCCGACCGCAGCCGGCGTCACCGTCGGCATCATCACGATCGGCGGCGTGTCGCAGACGCTGCAGGACCTGAAGCAGTTCACGTCGAGCAACGGTTACGGCACGGTGTCGACGCAGACCATCAAGACCAACGGCTCGGGCGGCAGCTACACCGACGACCAGGACGGCCAGGGCGAGTGGGATCTCGACAGCCAGTCGATCGTCGGCTCGGCCGGCGGCCAGGTCGGCAAGCTCGTGTTCTACATGGCCGACCTCAATGCGAGCGGCAACACGGGCCTCACGCAGGCGTTCAACCGCGCGGTGTCGGACAACACCGCGAAGGTGATCAACGTATCGCTCGGCTGGTGCGAAACCGATGCGAACGCGGACGGCACGCTCGACGCCGAGGAACAGATCTTCACGACCGCCGCGGCGCAAGGCCAGACGTTCTCCGTTTCGTCGGGCGACGAAGGCGTGTACGAGTGCAACAACCGCGGCTATCCGGACGGCTCGAACTACACGGTATCGTGGCCGGCTTCGTCGCCGCACGTGCTCGCGATCGGCGGCACGACGCTCTACACGACGTCGTCGGGGGCGTTCTCGAGCGAGACGGTGTGGAACGAAGGGCTCGACGGCAACGGCAAGCTGTGGGCGACGGGCGGCGGCGTCAGCACGATCCTGCCCGCGCCGTCGTGGCAATCGGGCAGCAACCGCCAGTTGCCGGACGTCTCGTTCGACGCCGCGCAAAGCACGGGTGCGTACATCTACAACTACGGCCAGTTGCAGCAGATCGGCGGCACGAGCCTCGCCGCGCCGATCTTCACCGGCCTCTGGGCGCGCCTGCTCGCAGCGAACGGCACGGGCCTCGGCTTCCCGGCCGGCAAGTTCTACGCCGACATTCCGTCGAACCCGTCGCTCGTGCGCTACGACGTGGTGTCGGGAAACAACGGCTATCAGGGGTATGGCTATAACGCAGGCACCGGCTGGGATTACACGACCGGCTTCGGCAGCCTGAACATCGCGAACCTCAACCAGCTGATCAAGTCGGGCGGGTTCTAAGCGAAGCGTGAAGGCCGGCGCGTGGCGGGGGTTCGTTGCGCGCCGGCTCGAAAATTTCCCGCGATGGTCGTTCGGCCATCGGCTTGCGCCGCAACCGCGCGCCACCCTACTCCGTCGCCTGCTCGCCCACGCGCTCCGACGCGGCAGGCACGCCGGCCCGATGCGACGGCGCAAAGAGCCGCAATCCGCTCGCGACGCTCGCGGCCCCGGCGAAGCCCGCGCCGAGCATCAGCGCGAGCGTCGGCCCGTGGCGTCCCGCGATCCCGAACGACAGCGCGACGAGCGCCGCGCCCGTCGCCTGCCCGATCAGCCGCGCGGTCGCGATGATCCCGCTCGCGCCGCCGCTGCGCTCGGGCGGTGCGCTCGACATCAGCGCCTTCAGGTTCGGCGACTGGAAGAAACCGAAGCCGGCGCCGCACAGCATCATCCGCCAGCCGATGTCGACGACGCCGGGCGCCGCCGGCAACGCGGCGAGCGACACCATGCCCGCGCTCAGCAACGCCAGACCGATCGCGCCGAGCAGGCCGGGCGGATAGCGATCCGACAAGCGCCCCGCGATGGGCGCGGCGAGCGCGACGATGACCGACCACGGCGTCATCAGGAAGCCCGTCTCGACCGCATTGCGATGCAGGACGGTTTCGAAATAGAACGGCAGCGACACGAACGCGAGCCCCTGCGCGGCAAACGCGCACACCGCGGTCAGCGCGGACAGCGTGAACACCGGCCGGCGAAACAGGTCGACCGGCAGCATCGGCGCCGGGTGCCCGGCCTGACGACGGATCAGCAGCCAGCCGAAGGTGAGCGCGACCGCCGCCGCCGCGAACACGATGGAAAGTGGCCCGCGCTGCGCGAATTCGCCGAGCGCGAAGATCAGCGACGCGAACGTGATCACGTTGAACAACGCCGCGACCGGATCGAACGCATGCTTGCCGCGCGCCGTCTGCGGCAGCGACGGAATCGCCACGGCAAGCGCGAACACGCCGAGCGGCACGTTCACCGCGAACAGCCACGGCCATGCGGCGACCGACAGGATCAGCGACGCGATGGTCGGCCCCACCGCGAACGACACGCCGACCACGAGCGCGTTGAAGCCGACGCCGCGCCCGAGCCGATGCGCGGGAAACAGCCCGCGGATCAGCGCGACGTTCACGCTCATGATCGCGCTCGCGCCGAAGCCCTGCACGATCCGCGCGGCCGTCAGCATCGGCAGCGTCGACGCGAGCGAGCAGCCGAGCGACGCAACCGTGAACACCGCGAGCCCGGCGACATACACGCGCTTGTGGCCGACGATGTCGCCGAGCGACGCGAACGGCAGCAGCGTCGCGACCATCGCGAGCTGGTACGCGTTGATGATCCAGACGGACGCGGCCGGCGATGCATGCAGGTCGGCGGCGATCGCGGGCAGCGCGGTGTTCGCGATCGCGGTGTCGAGCGTCGCGAGCGCGACGGCCAGCAGCACGGCGGACATCGCACGCCAGTTGACGGCCGGCTCATGCGCGCCGGCGGGGGAAGCGAATTCGGACAAGATGAGGCTCGGCTGACAAGCGACGCGTTGCGCCGCGTCGCGGATTGGACTCGCGGCGGCGTTCCGGACCCACCGCACGGAACGCGCGCCGCCGCGCCCCGTATTGTTGCAGAGCCGTATCGAACGTGCAGGCGGCCGCCTCGTCAGTCAGCGAAATGAAAGCAAATGCGTGGCCGCGCAGGACGCGCGGCAACGCAGGCACGGCAGGCGCGCCGCGTCAGGTCACCGCGCGCCGCGCATTGCGACCGCGCAGCCATTCGAGCGCCAGCAGCAGGCTCGTCGAGAAGATGATCAGGATCGTTGCGAGCGCAGCGATCGTCGGGCTGATGTTCTCGCGGATACCGGTGAACATCTGGCGCGGCAGCGTCGTCTGGTCCGCGCCCGCGAGGAACAGCGTGACGACGACTTCGTCGAACGACGTCGCGAACGCGAACAGCGCGCCGGACATCACACCCGGTGCGATCACCGGCAGCGTCACGCGGAAGAACGTCGACACCGGATTCGCGCCGAGCGACAGGCTCGCGCGCACGAGGTTCTGGTTGAAGCCCTGCAGGGTTGCCGCCACCGTCGTCACGACGAACGGCACGCCGAGCGCCGCGTGCGCGGCGATCAGCCCCGTATAGGTGTTCGCGAGCCCGAGCGGCGCGAAGAACAGGTACATGCCGACACCGACCACGACGACCGGCACGATCATCGGCGACAGCAGCACGGCCATCAGCAGCCCCTTGCCGCGGAAGTCGGCCTTCGTGAGACCGATCGCGGCAAGCGTGCCGAGCACGGTCGCGACGACGGTTGCCGACGGTGCGACGATGAAGCTGTTCTTCGCGGCCATCCGCCATTCGTCCGATGCGATCAGGTTCTCGTACCAGCGCGTCGAGAAACCCGGGATCGGATAGACGAGGAACGTGCTCGACGAAAACGACAGCGGCACGATCGCAAGCACCGGCAGGATCAGGTACAGCAGCGTCAGCACGACGAGCACACGCAATGCGACGTACCACGCGCGCTCGACGAACGACATGTGCGGCGCGAACAGCGGCCTGGCGAGTTTCATGGTCGGATTCCCCTTCCCGTTTCGTTGCACGCGGCGCTCAGCCGAGGCTCACGTTGGTGCGCGTGAAGCGCCCGTACACCGCGTACAGCACGAGCGTCGCCGCGAGCAGCAGCCCGCCGAGCGCGCACGCCATGCCCCAGTTGATCGTCACGTTCGTGAAATACGCGACGTAGTAGCTGACCATCTGGTCGTTCGGCCCGCCGAGCAGCGCGGGCGTGATGTAGTAGCCGATCGCGAGAATGAACACGAGCAAGGCGCCCGCGCCGACGCCCGGGTAGGTCTGCGGCACGTACACGCGCCAGAACGCGGCGAACGGATGGCTGCCGAGCGACACGGCCGCGCGCTGGTAGGTCGGCGGGATCGATTTCATCACGCTGTACAGCGGCAGGATCATGAACGGCAGCAGGATGTGCGTCATCGAGATGTACACGCCGACGCGGTTGAACAGCAGCGTCAGCGGATGCGAGATCAGCCCGCTGCCGATCAGCGCCGTATTGATGAGCCCTTCGCTCTGCAGCAGCACGATCCATGCGGCGACGCGCACGAGCACCGACGTCCAGAACGGAATCAGCACGAGGATCATCACGAGGTTGGCCCGCCGCTCCGACAGCGTCGAGATCCAGTACGCGAGCGGATAGCCGAGCAGCAGCGCGAACAGCGTGACGGCGACGCCGATCACGAACGTGCGGCCGAAGATCGCGAGATAGATCGACTGGTCGGGGTCGGCCTGCACGATGTGGCCGAAGCCGTCCTGCTTGTGGTCGAGCGCGGCGAGCAGGTAGAACGGCGAATACGCGCTGCCGTTCTTCGCGATCGCCTGCCAGTAGGCGGCATCGCCCCAGCGCGAATCGAGCTCGACCAGCTTGTCGCGCGTCTGCGCGGGCGTCAGTGCCGCGTCGTTGTCGCCCTTCAGCGGCATCGCGCGCGCCGTCTTCGCGACGAGCGAGCGATAGCCGGGAATCTCGGTGTTCAGCCGCCGCGCGAGCGCCCCCATCGCCTCGCTGTCGGCCACCTTCGTCATGTCGGCCGCGAGTGCGACATACGCGGCGTCGGCCGGCGGCGCCTTGCGGTCCCAGCCCGACAGCGCCCGGACCGTGTTCGGCAGCGCTGCGGCGATCTCGGGGTTCTGCACCGCGCGCGTGAGCAGCGTGCCGATCGGCACGACGAAAATCAGCAGCAGAAAAATCGCGAGCGGCGCGACCAGCAGCAGTGCCATCGTGCGCTTGCGGGCCTCGGCGGCCTTCAGCTCGCGCTTGAGCGCGGCGTTCGACGGCGAGGAAGGCGCGATCGTCATCGTATTCAACGGTTCTCTCCGGCCGGGCACGATCCGGCGGAAGGCCGCGCGACACGATCGACGCGTCGCGCGGCCGGTTGCATCAGGATGCCTGAACGACGGTTACTTCGTCGCCCACGCGGCGAAACGCTGCTCGAGCTCGTCGCTGTGGTCGGTCCAGAAACCGATGTCTTCCAGCACCGCATTCTTGCCGTTGGCCGGCGAATTCGGCAGGTTCGCGAGCGTCTTCGCGTCGAGCGACTTGATCGCCGCGATGTTCGTCGGGCCGTACGCGATGTGCTGCGCATAGCCCTGCTGCGGCTTCGGCGTCAGCGTGTACGCGATGTACTGCTCGGCCAGCGCCTTGTTCGGCGAGCCCTTCGGAATCGCCCAGTAGTCGAGGTCGTAGATGCTGCCGTTCCACACGACCTTCAGGTTCTTGCCTTCCTTCTGCGCGGCGTCGATGCGGCCGTTGTACGCGGTCGACATCACGACGTCGCCGGCGACGAGGAACTGCGGCGGCTGCGCGCCCGCTTCCCACCACTGGATGTTCGGCTTCAGCTCGTCGAGCTTCTTGAACGCGCGGTCCTGGCCGGCCTTCGTGCCGAGCACCTTGTACACGTCCTTCGGCGCGACGCCGTCGGCCATCAGCGCGAATTCGAGGTTGTAGCGCGCGCCCTTGCGCATGCCGCGCTTGCCGGGGAATTTCTTCACGTTCCAGAAATCGGCCCAGCCGGTAGGCGCCGATTTCAGCTTGTCCGCGTTGTACGACAGCGCCGTCGACCACACGAAGAAGCCGACGCCACACACCTGCGGCGCTTCCGGAATCAGGTCGGATTTCTTCGCGATCTTCGACCAGTCGAGCTTCTCGTACAGCCCTTCGTCGCAGCCGCGGTTCAGGTCGCCCGATTCGACTTCGACCACGTCCCAGTTGACGTGCTTCGCCTCGACCATCGCCTTCACTTTCGCCTGCTCGCCGTTGTATTCGACGGCCGTGACCTTGTTGCCGGTCGCCTTCTCGAACGGCTGGTTGAACGCGGCCTTCTGTGCGTCGCCGTTCGCGCCGCCGAAGTTGACGACCGTGAGTTCGGCAGCCGATGCCGATGCGCCGACGACGGCGAGCGCCAATGCCAGCGCGGTGCGCCGTGCGGTAATGCGTGCTCGGTTCATGGTGGTTCCTCTCCTCTCGTGGTGGAAGTGGGCAGTTGTTGTTGACGACGTGCTACGGAAAATCGGGGGAAACCCTGCTCAAGCGAACACGCGCAGGTGTTCGGGCGAGAACGCGAGCGCGACCGGTGCGCCGGGCGAGAACGCATCGAGCGCGCCGGTGCCGAGCGGCACCTTCACGAAGCATTCGTCCTGGCCGGGCAGCGCGCAGCGCATGCGCACGTGGTCGCCGAAATAGATGAGGCTGCGCGCCTCGCCGCTCAACTGGTTGGCGGCCGCGCCGTTCGCGTGCCCGTTCGCGCCGTGCGCGGCGAGGCTCATGCGTTCGGGGCGGATGCACGCGACGGCCGGCGCACCCTCGGTCGCATCGCCGATGTGACGGCCGACGAGCTTCGTGCCGTCGTCGAGCCGGAATTCGCAGAATTCGCCGTCGACGCGCGCGATGGTGCCGCGCAGCCGGTTGCTGTCGCCGATGAAGTTCGCGACGAATTCGTTGCATGGCGATTCGTACAGGCGGTCCACGGTGTCGAGCTGCTGCACGATGCCCTTGTCGAACACGGCGACGCGATCGGACATCGTCAGCGCCTCGCCCTGGTCGTGCGTCACGTACACGAAGGTCACACCGAGTTTTTCATGCAGCGCCTTCAGTTCGTACTGCATGTGTTCGCGCAGCTGCTTGTCGAGCGCGCCGAGCGGCTCGTCCATCAGCACCAGCTTCGGCTCGAACACGAGCGCGCGCGCCAGCGCGATGCGCTGCTGCTGGCCGCCCGACAACTGCGCCGGGTAGCGCTTCGCGAAGCGCTCCATCTGCACCATCTTCAGCGCGTGCGCGACGCGTTCCGCGCGCTCGGCCGCCGGCAGCTTGCGCACGGTCAGCGGATACGCGACGTTCTGCTCGACCGTCAGGTGCGGAAACAGCGCGTAGTTCTGGAACACCATGCCGATGTTGCGCTTGTGCGGCGGCACGTTGTTCAGCAGCTCGCCGTCGAGGCGGATCTCGCCGCCGGTCGGGAATTCGAAGCCGGCCAGCATCATCAGGCAGGTGGTCTTGCCCGAGCCGGACGGCCCGAGCAGCGTCAGGAATTCCCCGCGGTGGATATCGAGGTCGAGCGATTTGACGACCAGCGTTTCGCCGTCGTAGGTCTTCCGCACGCCGCGAAAGCTGACGATCACATCATCGGACTTCATCGTGGCTGTCCCCTTGCTTCGCGACAATTGATTTTGAGATGCGAGCCACTATACGGCGCCCACGGTTCTACAATAGGGAACCATTTCAATATTACTAGTAGGACCACTTTGGATACCGTGATCCTCGCCGACTGGCTCTCCGCCCGCCTCGACCGCAGCTCGCCCGAGCCGATGTACCGGCAGTTGCTGCAGCAGATGCAGCAGGCCATCCTGACCGGGGAATTGGGGCCAGGAACGAAGCTGCCGAGTTCGCGCACGCTCGCGGCCGACCTGTCGATCGCGCGCAATACCGTGCTGCACGTGTACGACCAGCTGACGGCCGAAGGCTACGTGCTGACGACCACCGGCAGCGGCACCTACGTGGCCGACACGCGGCCGGACGCCGCCGCGATCCACGTGCCGGGCGCCGTGCCGCCGCCGTCGAGCGCCGATGAACCGCCGCTGCCGGACGCGCAGGGCGGCCTGTCGATGCGCGGGCGGCAACTGATCGAGCACGCGGGCGTGTCGCGGCGCCAGTGGGGCGCGTTCATGCCGGGCGTGCCGGACGTGTCGGAATTCCCGAGCCGGACGTGGAGCCGCCTGCAGGCGCGGCTGTGGAAGGAAGCGAATCCCGAGCTGCTGACCTATGCGCCGGGCGGCGGCTACCGGCCGTTGCGGCGCGCACTCGCCGATTACCTGCGCGTCGCGCGCTCGGTCAAATGCTCGCCGGACCAGGTGATCATCACGACGGGCATCCACCAGTCGATCGATCTCGCGGTGCGGCTGCTGTCCGACATCGGCGATCGCGCATGGGTCGAGGAGCCGTGCTACTGGGGCGTGCGCAGCGTATTGCAGGCGGCCGGCCTCACGCTGACGCCGGTGCCGGTCGACCAGGAAGGGCTAGACCCGCGCGCCAGCGACATGCAGCATCCGCCGCGGCTCGTGCTCGTCACGCCGTCGCATCAGTACCCGCTCGGGATGGTGATGAGCCTCGCGCGACGCCGGATGCTGCTCGAATACGCGCGCCAGCACCGCTGCTGGATCATCGAGGACGACTACGACAGCGAGTTCCGCTACGGCAGCCGCCCGCTCGCGTCGCTGCAGGGGCTCGACGACGGCGGCCGCGTGATCTACGTCGGCAGCCTCGGCAAGATGCTGTTCCCGGGGCTGCGGATGGGCTACATGGTCGTGCCCGAGCATCTGGTCGACACGTTCCGCACCGGGCTGTCGGAGTTGTACCGCGAGGGCCAGCTGATGCAGCAGGCCGTGCTCGCCGAATTCATCATGGACGGCCACCTGACTTCGCACGTCAGACGAATGCGCACGCTGTACGGCGAGCGCCGGCAACTGATGATCGACGCGATCCGCGCGCGCTTCGGCGACGCGCTGCCCGTGATGGGCGACGAGGCAGGCCTGCATCTCGTGCTCGGCCTGCCTGACGCCTGCGACGATCGCGCGGTCACGCAGAGCGCGTTCGATGCGGGCGTGATCGTGCGCCCGCTCACCAGCTACTACAGCAGCCTCGACACCGCGCGGCGCGGCCTGCTGCTCGGCTATGCGTGCGTCCCGCACGAAGGCATCGGCCCCGCGTTCGACACGCTCGCGAATACCATCGAGCGACACCTGCCGCGGGACCTCACGCGCGCGGCATAGCGGCGCTGATGCGCCGTGCCGCCCGCGCTTCTCACCTTACCGCGCGCTGCCCGCCCCGCGATCGAGCGATGCCGCGCGCACGGCTTCGCCGGGCTTCGTGAACACGCGCTGCCGCAGCGCGGCGATCTGCGCGTCGCGATCCTGCGGCGACAGGCCCGCCGACTCGATCTGCGCACGCTGCGCCGCATAGTCCGTATAGCGGCTTTGCCACGATGCGTCGTCCTGCTGCAGCTGCGCGACGCGCGCGGCGGCTTCGGCGCCGAGCGTCTGCGTCAGTTGCGCGCGCATCGCATCGGGCGTCGCCCCGCTCTTCTGCAATTGCGCGATCTGGTCGATCGCGGCGCGCTGCTTATCGATGCGCTGCTGCGCGGCGCGCTCGTCGGCCGGCATCTGCTGTTCGAGCGCCGCGAGTCGTTCGGCCTTCTGCGCATCCGTCAGCGTCCGATCCTGCGTGATCTTCAGCCGCGCGAGGTCGTAGCGCTGCCGCCACTGCTCCGCGCCGAAAAACGGCTGGCTCCAGTCACCGAGCGTGCGATATGCAATCGATGCACGCTGGTCGAGCGCGAGCTGCAGCGCGCCGAGGTCGGACTTGTCGACCGCGCCGCCATCGCGCAACTTCGCGAGTGCGTCGAGATACGCGCGATAGCGGTGCCATACGTCGAGCGCCTCGGCCTGCGCCACGGTGCCGTCGAGTTGCGCGGCAATCTCCCGCACGACGAACGCATCGAGCGCGGTCGCACTCAGGTCGCTCTGCGCGGTCAGGCAGTAGTCGAAGAAATCGCGCACCGCGCGCGACTTCGCGAGATGGCCGCCGGCATCGAGCGGCAACCGGGGCGCGCTGGAGCCGGCGAGCGCCGGCGGCAGGCCCGCGCTTGCCGGCACGGCGGCCTGCGGCGGCGAAGCTGCCACGCTACCCACCGCCGCCCCCGCATCCGGCGACTCGCCGCCGGCGCCAGTCCCTCGATGCCAGCCCGCGCCGCTCCACATCGCCACACCGGCAATCGCCGCCAGCCCCACGACACCGTAGACCACGGCGCGCCGCGCCAGCGGCGCGCGCCCTTCACGTGCCGTCATCGATTACACGCCCGCCAGCTTCAGACGGTTCGCATGCGTGCGGATCACCGCGACCGGATCTTCCGCATACGCGCCGCGCACGCCGAGCAGCTGGTTGATCTCGTCGAGATGGTTCCATTTGTAGCTCGTGCTCAGCACCTTGCCGTACAGCGCACTGCACTTCGACACGACCCCGTCGTTCTGCCCGGAGCCGCGGTTGATCATCACCGTGCCCGTGCCGAGCAGCGCGAGCGTCGACAGATCGAGTGCGTTCGCCGGATCGACGACTGGAAGGGTGCTCGTGTCCGTGGCGCCCGTGACACCCAACACGGAGAGTGTCGGCTGGATCGCCGTGCCGGCCCACGAGTACAGCAGGTGCGTGTTGCCGCCGACGGTTTCGGTCGGCGCGCCGGTCTGGCAACTGCCCGGCGCACCCAGGCCCGCACTCGGGTAGTTCTGGTTGTACGTGGCAGCGCGTGCGGTCGTCAGCGTCTGCAGCGCGGCGAGCGCGTCCTGGTTCGTGTTGTGGGTGCTGCTCGTCAGGATCCCGAACACATTGACGAACGCGGCGATCACCGATGACGAAAGTCCGGTCGGATCGTATGCAAGCACGTTCTGCACGAAGTCGGCGAACTCGGAGCCGCGATGCGGCGTGCCGATCGTCGTCACCGACGCGACGAGATCGGGCGCGACGGCCGCGACATAGCGCGACGAGAGGCCGCCCTGGCTGTGGCCGACGAGATTGACCTTGGTCGCACCTGTCGCCGCAAGCACCGTCTTCACGTAAGCGAGCAACTGTTCGCCGCGCCCGCTCGGGCCGTCATCGCTCTGGAAACCCGACAGGTTCGCGACGTAGACGGTCGCACCGTTCTGCTGCAGGTCTGCCTGGATGCCGTACCAATAATCGAGCACGCCGGCGTACTTGTCGGTACCGGTGAGCCCGTGCACGAGGATGATCGGATAACGCGTCGCCGCGTAGCTATCGGCGGGCGCGGTCGCCGCCATCGCCGCGTGCGTCGTCGCGAGCGTCATTGCCACAGTCGTCCCCGCGAACGGCGCGATGCTCATCGCGCATGCCACTGCCCCTGCCACCACCCTGGAACGCATCGTATTGGCCATGCATGTTCTCCTGATTATTGTGCTGCCGGTGCGAATGAAGCCGGATCGACACGCACTATGCATCGCCAGCATCGCGACCACCGTGTGCGTCGAATGCGGGAGTGAATCACGAGTCGCGAACGTTTGCGCCCTGACTAGACACGGTTCTCTAATCGGTTGACGCGCCCCGCCCGTTCGGGCGGGGCCGCGTTCATGCGTGCGCATGCTGCAATGCACACGCGCGATGCGTTACAGCTTCGCACTCACGCGCACCCACGCGGTCCGGCCCGGCTCCATCACCGGCGCGTTCGCCGGATAGCCGAAGCCCGCGTTGCCGGCGAGATTCAGGTGCTCGGTGTAGGCCTTGTTCAGCACGTTGTCGACGCCGACCGAGATCTGCACGGTCTTGCTGACGTTGTATTGCGTATGCAGCGAGAGCACACCGAACCCGGCGCTCGGGCCGAAGTCCTTGCCGACCACGTTGCCCTCGTTCAGGGCATAGCGATGCTGCGGCGCAACGATGCGCCACAGCCCCCCTGCCGACCACGCACCCCGCGTGTACTCGAGCCCGATGCGCGCCTCGAGCGGCGGCATCTGCGGCAACGGATCGCCGGTTGCGACGTTGCGCCCCCACGCATACGCGAGCGACGTCTCGACGCGCAGCGGCGAAACCGGTTTCCACGACACGCCCGCTTCGCCACCCATGATCTGCGCGTTGACGTTGGTTGCCTGCGTGGTCGGGCCCATCATGCCGGCCGCGTAGTTGAACAGGATGAAGTCCTGAACATAACCCGCATACGCCGACACCCACGCATCGAGCCGTTCGCTCTTGTATTGCGCGCCGATGTCGAGCTGCGTGGTCTTCTCCGGCTGCACCGCCGAGAACGCGTTGATCGAACCGGCCGGCCCGCGCTTCGCGGAAAACAGCTCCCAGTAGTCGGGATAGCGCTCCGTATGGCCGACGCCCGCGTACCACGTGACGGGCAGCGACGCGAGATCGCGCTCATAGCGGACGAAACCGCTCGGCAGCACGCGCGAGCGATCGTCGTCGAAGGTCGGGTTCGGCATGCGCTTCATCATGCCGCTCGTCGTCGCGCGCTTGTCGCGTGCGCTCGCATAGTCGATGCGCGCGCCGCCGATCACGCGCGACACGTCGCTCGCGTACCACGTCAACTCGCCGAACACGCCTGCGTTCCACATCGTCGCCTGCGCATCCCACGGCTTGTCGCCGTAGTTCTGCCGCCCCATCGCCGAGCGCGAGTCGAGCCGGTTCGATTGCGCATCGACGCCCGTCACGAGCTTGAAGTCGTCGGCAAGACGGAACGTCGCGGCCGCGCGCGCGCCGAACGTGCGCCGCCGCACTTCCGACGCCATCCGCATCGGCATGCTGCTGGTCGGGTCCGGTTGCCGCAACGTATAGTTGTCCATCACGTGATCGGCTTCGTTGTAGTACACGCGCGCTTCGATCCGGTCGAGCACGTCGCCGAGATGCTGCTTGTCGAACGACAGGCCGAACGTCTCGCGGCGGAAATGCGCGCCGTCCATTCCGCGTCCCGCGTAGCGCGCATAGCCGTCGCCGGTGCCGGCGGTCAGCTCGACGCGTGTATGGTCGTCCGGCGTCCAGCCGAGCGCCGCATCGGCGTTCCACTTGTCCCACTGCGACGGCACGGTGTTGCCGTTGCCGTCCTTGTAGTCCTGCGAATGCGCGTGGTTCGCGGTCACGCGGCCATAGACGTCCGGCGTGCCGGCCGTCACGTCGATGTTCTGGTCGTTGCGGCCGAACGACCCGCCGACCAGGCTGCCGTCGAAGCGCATGCCGGGCTTGTCGAAGCGCGGCGTCACGCGCTCGAACATCACGGTGCCGGCCGATGCGCCGGGACCGTACAGCACGGTCTGCGGCCCCTTCACGACGGTGACCTTGTCATAGCTTTCCGGCGCAATATACGACGTCGGCGCGTCCATCCGGCCCGGACATGCGCCGAGCGTCGACATCCCGTTCGCCAGGATGTTCAGCCGCGAGCCGAACATCCCGCGCAGCACGAGGTCGCCGTTGGTGCCGCCGCTGCGGATCGACGTGAAACCGGGGATCGTTTTCAGGTAATCCGCGCCGTCGCTGGCGGGCAGCGGCTGACGCGGCGTCTTCGGATCCGTGACGACGACGAGCGGCGTCGACAGCGGCGATGCAACAACTTCGATGGCCGGCAGCGGCGCGGCCGTCTCGCCGGTCGGCGCGCCGGATGCGCGCGCCGTTTCGGCGGCCGCGGCGCTCGCGGCCAATGCGCCGACAGCGAGCGCGGGAACGGTGAGTTTCAGCACGCGCGGCATGCGCCGCGCACCGGCATTGCGTGACGCCCGCGGCGTACGCAACTGGAAAATGGTCATGATCGAAAGCCCGAGTGACGCCCTCCACGCGGCCTCGACGGGCCGCACGGATATCGGCGATGAATGGAACGGAAACAGCGCGTCAGGCGCGCTCGGGCGGGGCGCGCGGGTATGCGCGCGGATAGCGGTCGGCGCGCGCCGCGACGGCAGGCGACGCGACGGCGGAAACGGAAACGACGGGAATGGAAGCGAGTGCCGCGGCGGCTGGCGCGCCGATCGCGGGGCTGTGCGCGAAGAAACCGCAGTAGCCGCACGCATCGAGATGCAGCGCATGATCGTGCATGCGGCCCGCGTCGGGCGACGGGTGCGCGCCATGCTCCGTACTGCAGACGATTGCGTCGGGCGTGGCCGCCTGCGCGACGCGCCACTGCGACACCAGCGGCGCCGCGATCGCGAACCAGATCGCGAGCACGCCAAGCCAGGCGGTCAGGTGACGATGTCGGTGCAGCATGCTCGGCAACGAGTAAGCGGAATGTAAAAACAGCCGAGATGTTACAGAATGTTCAACGCGATGGCCAGCGCGGATGGCGGTAAACGAACCGGGGGCGCATGGTTGTCAACACAACCAAGCGCCCCCGCCTGCTGCATGCTTGCGGAACGTGGCGTTCAGGGCGCCATGCGCCGCAGCACGTCGTCGCGCCGGATGAAATGATGGTAAAGCGCGGCCAGCGCGTGCAGGCCGATCACGAAGTAGAACGCATTGCCGATCAGCTCGTGCGCTTCCTTGATCGTCGGCCGCAGCGCCTTGTCGGGGCCGAACAGCGTGAACGAGATGCCGAGCCAGTCGAGCGACACCGGCTTGCCGCCCAGGTTGATCATCATGATGCCGAGCAGCGGCTGCGCGATGATGAACACGTAGAGCGCGACATGCGCGAGCTTCGACAGCCAGCGCAGCAGCGCCGCTTGCGGAATGGCCTGCGGCACACGGCTGACGGCTCGCCACAGCACGCGCAGCACCGACAGCACGAGCACGAGCGTGCCCGCGGTGAGATGCACGTTCATCCAGAACACCCGGCTGTCGCTGCCTTTCGGCCCGCGGATCTCGATGGCCAGGTAGGCCAGCGCCACCAGCAGGAAGACGGCCCAGTGGAAGAAGATCGCGGGCGAGCTGTAGCGCGTCTGTTTCGCGAGGATGTTTCTCATGCTTCGTCTCGTGTTGTATGCGGGGAGGAGCGCATGCAGCCACCGGCCGGCGCCCGGCAAAACTGCCCCGATTGTAGCCGCACGGGCGTCCGGTTTTGCACGACGCGCGCAAATATCCGACGAATTGCCCACCCGCGCCGAGCGGGGCTTCATATGGAAAGTCCGCATCGCGCGCCAGAACGGCTGTGGCACGATGAAGCTTTGGTGCGACGGCGCGCGGGCATCATGAGCAAGGCGTTCTTCGTTGCGGCCTATCGGCTGACCGCCGCGTTGCTCGCGGTATCCACCACGCTGCACAGCGTCGCCGACTACTGGCACCTGCCGGGCTTTCATCTCGGCAACTACCTCAGCTACTTCACGCAACTGAGCAGCCTCTACGCGGCCGCGATGCTCGCCGTCGGGCTCTGGCGCATCGCGCGCCCCGGCTCGGCCCGCTACGAATCGATGCGCGGCGCCGCGGTGCTGTATGTATTGATCACCGCAATCGTCTACGAACTCCTGCTCGCGCGGCTCGATGCGCTGCACCACGTCACGCCGGCGTTCAACAACTGGGTGCTGCACCGGATCGTGCCGCTCGTCGTGCTGTGCGACTGGCTGTACGTGGAGCCGCGCCTGCCGATCCCGCGGCGCAGCGCGTTCGCGTGGCTCGCCTTCCCGATCGTCTATCTCGGCTATACGCTCGTGCGCGGCTCATTCGAGAACTGGTACCCCTACCCGTTCGTCGATCCGCGGCCGCACGGCTACCTGCCGGTCGCGATTCAGTGTTCGCTGATCGCGCTGGGCGCGGTGGCGCTCGCAATGGGTATTCGCTGGCTCGGCAATCACGCGAGACCGTCCGGTGCGGTGACGCTCAGGAAAGGATGAAGGCGGGAGCGTGTGCGCCGCCCGGCGCACACGGGATGAAGCGGACGATCAGCCGCCGTTGCGCGGCAGGAAGTTCATCGGATCGACGACCTTGCCGTTCTGGCGGACTTCGAACTCGAACGTCGAACGGCCGCTCGCGTCGGTGCCCATTTCGGCGACCGGCTGGCCCTGGCGCACCGCGTCGCCTTCGTTGACGAGCAGCTTGCCGTTGTGTCCGTAGGCCGTGATGAGCCCGTTCTCATGCTTCAGGATCACGAGCGGCCCGTAGGCCTTGACGCCGGATCCGGCGTACACCACGCGCCCGGCCGCCGCGGCCCGCACCGAATGGTCGGGCCCGGACGCAGCGATCACGAGGCCGCGCGTCTTGCCGGCCGAGAACGGCGTCGCCACGACACCGGTGGCCGGCCAGGCGAGCGAGCCCGGCTGCTCGGCCCCGCGGAATGCAGGCCGGCCGCGCAAATGAAGCGCGCCAGCAGCGGATACGCGCGCGCCGCGTGCAGGAACATGCGCACACCACACGCGATGCGGAGCGCCGGATCCTCATAACC
>NZ_JAAGPC010000068.1:0-42933 GCF_017104595.1 Burkholderia sp. Tr-20390
GACGGCCTGGCGCTGGCCGAGGAACAGCAGGCGGCGGCGGAGTAGGTCAGCACGGCGATGGATCCAGCGTCAGCGAGCGGGCGGGGCGGCTTTACGACTTGTGGCACGAAGCGGATCCGGCCGAGCGGCAGAAAATGTTGGCGGCCAGCGCCGGCCGATTCGCCACGACGGCGTATGACCTGAAGGACGGCCGATCGCCCGTGCTGCAATTTCGTGGTGTCGATGACTCGCCGGCCGGGGCGCTGGCTTTATCGAGTGTCGATGAACTGCGCTTCGCGGACACGTCGGCTCGTCGGTTCAATGCGGGGGCCAACCCTGCAACCGGACGGGAGGCTGACACCGTGCGCGACCAGCTCGCTCGCGATGTTTTCGAAGCGCGCGCAGCGCGCCGAGACTCGCCACGTGCGGAGTTTCAAGAGATCAAGCGCACGCTCGACGCGACGCGACTACTCGCGAAGCTCGCTCACACGCATGGCGTCATCCCGGCGAAATATCCGGTCACGAAGGGGCGGGACGGCAGCGACCGGATCCGCGTCGGTAATCGAAACCTGAACGTATCCGACTTTCTGACGAAGGAACTCAACCTACCGTGGAGCGAAGCCGCGCGCACGATGCGCGAGGTATATCGTGAACAGACGGGCGGCACCGGTCGCCATGCCGCGCGTCAGGTTCCTGCGCCGTCGTTGTGGAGGGAATTCCAAGGCCACCGCGATGACCTGGTCGCGCGGGAGCGTGCGCAATGGGTGGAGCAGGGCAGAAGCGAGCGGGAGCGCCGTAGCGCCGTCAGGTCTACATTCGTGACCTCGCGCAGCAGAATCAATGCTGACGAGGCGATGACGCCGGCGGAGAGGCGGGCCGCAATTTCGATTGCCCGGATGGCTCGTATCGAGCAGGAGAAGCTTTTGCGAGCGTCGATCGAGGCGGAGCGAGCCGATCTGAAGGAACGGATGCGCGTGCCGCTGGACGAGCGCTACCGGGCGTTTCTCGTTGAGCGCGCGCAGGCTGGCGACGATCGCGCGTTGGACGAACTGCAGCGTCTGCGGCCGGTCGACCTGCAGGATGCAGATCCGCTGCGCGCGCGGATCCGTGCCGCACGCCAGCTCGAGGCGAACGCGATCATTTACCGCTCGAGCGCCATCACGCACGAGGTCGGACGGAACGGTGACGTGACATACAAGCGAAACGGCGCGTCGATGTTGGTCGACGAGGGGAGGTCGGTTCGCCTATGGGAAAGCGATCGTGATGCGATCGAAACCGCGTTGCGACTCGCGCAGCAGAAATTTGGAGACACGCTCGCGCTCAGTGGCCCGGAGGAATTCCAGCTCGAGGCGGCCCGCGTTGCCGCCGAATTCGGGCTTATGGTGCGATTCGAGGATCCGATGCTTGACGCTGCGATGAACGAACGCCGGCGCGAGATCGAGGCCGAGCGAACGGCGCAGCGTGACCTGCAGCGCGAGATTGACGCGGTTGCTCGTCGACAGGCTCAGGAGCGCATGGGTAGCGTGCGTTCCGATCCGCCGGCACCCGGTGCCGATCGGACTCGGCCGGCGAGCGATGCTCCCGAGCGCGATAACGGCGATCCAGACATTGACCTCTAGCACCGGTGCTGTATGGATATACTGTATATCCATACAGCTTTGGTTGCTAAAAATGGGGACGGTTTGGGAGTATCGGTACGAGTACACCGACCTCGACGACGGGCAGGTGAAGTTATACCCGTTTTGGCTGACGCCAGCCGAGGCAGGGCACTGTTACACGCTGCTCGAGCACGATTTCGGGCGAAAGCTCAAGCACACGCGGCGGGAGCGGGTTGGGCCGCCTGCGTGGCGTGAAGCGCTGAAGGTGAAGCCACGCGGGCCCAAGCCGTTACCGGATTTCGAATCACCGGCCCACAGTGAGCTAGTCGCGTTGTACCGGCGTGAGCGCGATCCTGACGTTCGTCGTGCGATTCTCGAGATCGTCCGCGTGCGTCGCATGATGACCGAAATAGAGAGTCTAACGGCCACGATTCGCGCCGAGTATGGCGACAAGCTTGTGGCTCTTTACATGCTTCGCACTTTGCTGCGCAACGAGCGCCAGCGCACGGGCGAGATTGGCGAATAAGCCGCGACCGCCGGCCGCTAGGCCGCACCAGCACATTTTCTGTTTACGGGATCAGCATGCTCAACCGATTCTCATCGGCGTTGAACCGCGATCGCATTTCCTCATCGGTCGTCACAGCGAGCGCAAGGGACAGGCTACGCCAAACGCTCAACATGCCACGTGCTGCACTGATCGCTTCCGCTTTTCTATCCAGCTCGCTCGCGTAGGCAGCAATGACGTGCCGGCGGATCTCACATTCGACTATTTCAGTCACCTTCTCGTAGTTCAAAGTGTGCTTTCGGGGCAGCAGGGAAAGCATCGATGCTTCGGAGTCGGATACAGCGATTGCGGTCTTCAACGGAAGTGTTCTCATTCGCTTACTGCCCGGTGTGCGGCGGTGTCTATGTCTTGACGGAGCGGGGTAGAAGGGCGTTTAAGCGCGCCTGTGCTGCACCACGGCTCATCCCTTTAGGCAACATCGCGTCGGGATCTGCGGCCGCGTCCTGCAGGCACGAAATGACCGCGCTCGCAACGGGCGGGCGATCCTGTACGCGGCAGGTCATACCGAGGCCTGCGATCAGCGCTCGATCCTGAGCCGGCATGGTCAGAATCGACGGCCAGACCAACTGAATGCGCGCGATCGCACGCTCGCCTGCGTCATGACCGGCCTTGCGGCCGAACCACGTCGACGCGGCCCAAAGCGCCCAAAGCGCGGCCAGCGAGACGATGCCGGCCGCGACCATCATCCTGCGGCGCTGCTTGATGAGGAGATTGGTCATTACGCGACTGAAGGGTAGAAGCGGTGCAGCTTCGCAATCAACGGATGCTTACGCTTGAACTCGATTTCCTGCTCGCTCGCCGCGCGCTTCGCGTTGAATGCCGACATGAACGGAGCGTGTCGCTCCCGTGCTTCCTCTTCGCCGTATTTCTCAACGCGTGCTTCCCATCCTATAGGCCCGTCAGGGTCTTCGTTTCTCACGCGTTGCAATTCGTCATACGCTGCACTGTCGGCGTCCAGTAGAGCACGGTATTCGGTGAGCAGGCTGGTGCGATCTTGCACCGAATAGTGCATGTCGATCGCGCGCTGCAGGGCGATTTCCTCGAGCGACGTGGCGATGAGCTGCAGCGTGTCGAGCAGCTTTTCTTCGTTCTTTTCGTTCACTTTGAAACCCTCGTACTGGTGGACTTGTTGCGGCTTTTGAAGGAAATGCCGCCGCTGAGAAATGCGATTCGGATCAGCACAACGGCCAAGGCAGGGGTCGTCACATACGCAGCCGCCGAATAGGCCGCATGAAGGAGGCCGGCTGCGCAAAATTCAACGTCGTCGCAGCTCGTCATCGCTCGTCCGAACCACGCGAACGCAGTGAGAAGGAGGAAGAAGACGAACACAAACCAGAGTGGTGCACCGGGCCCGGTACTGTTATCGCTCGGCATATGATGGTTTGCGATTTTCATGGTCGGCATCCTAATGCTCGTACGTCAGCGATGCGGCAACGGCTACCAAACCAATCAGCATGATCGCGCCGTACCACATCTCGCCACCGTCCGGAAGGATCGAGCTAGGTACGTTCGCGAACAGCTTGAGCAGCAGAAAGATCGCACCCGAGAGGGCTAACGAGATCCCCCATTTCAGAGTATGGCTCACAATGTGCCCCTATTATTTGACATAAACTAATTTATCAAATTCGCAATAGCTCAATACTATCGTGACCGGCACCACGCGCGGATGCCAACGGCCTTGGTCCCAAGCCACAAGAACCGAGGAACGGTAACGGTCTCGACCGACAGAACGTCCAGGTCGTCGCGCTCGATCGCAGAATTTAGCGCCGTGATCGCCGCATCGATTTGTGCTGGCGGGTTGTTTGCATCGAGCTGGAAGAATGGAATTTCAATTACTCGGATGGTCATTACTTTTCTCAATGGCGCTTGTTCAGTCGACCAGTCCCAAGAGGCCCGGACTGCCGCCGCCGAACGATCGCATGTGTCGCATGACTTGCCAGTATGCCGGCGGACGGCTTCCGTCCTCGCTGACGATTTCACCGTTCGGCCGGGTGAGGCTAACTCGTTGACCGTCCGTGCTCCATGTCACTTTCCACCGCTCGACCACACCACTACTCAGGCGTACGTCGACGGACTGCTTTCCGGTCAGGATCGTGCATCCGGGCAAATCATCGTCGCACCGATCGGGGCCGTAGATGGTCTGCTTGTGGCCATCGATCAGCACGGGTGCATACCGATCGAGCGCGATTGTCGGCTGGCTGGCGCGCGCCGCTGATGGCTGCTCGGTAGCCGGTGCCGCCTGAGCGATCGACGCGACGAGCATCGCGAGCGCAAAAAGTGCTTTCGTTACCTTCATTGTCTAGTTACTCCTTCGGCGTCGTATCTTCGTCGGTAGCCGCTTGACTCAGCGACACGCTTCGCAGCCCGCTCGATGGAGTGACCGCAGATCTCTCGAGCGCGGTCAATCTGATCGACGCCGACAGGGTTTGCGGCAAGCCGTTCGATTGTTGGATCGCTCATGGTTACTTACCCTCTTATTCGTGTAGTTCGAATGCCAACGCCGCTACCCCCACGACGATGCAAATGAAGAAGCCGGCGGCCCAACCAATCTGTATTGCAGTCGGAAGGGTGCTCGTGGGAATAAATAGCGCTGGTAGGCCAATGGCCGCGGCTGTAAAAAGAAGAGCAGTGCTGGACTTCATCGCCGCGTTACATGCGCTGCAGCTCGACCGGGCCGAGGAAGGTCATCGCGAAGTAACCCGTCTTCGTCGTGAAGGGCTTGTTGCGCCCGTTATCCGACCAGCCGGCCGGCACGTGCACCAGGGCCGTCCCCTTCGTCTGGATGCCGACCGGATCGACGTCGACCGGATGATTCACCAGCTTTTCGAGATCGGCTTTCGTGAACGGAAGCACGTCCTGCGCATTTCCGGCGTCACCGACCCACGCCTTTTTCGGGCGACGCCACTCTCCCTTGCTGTACTCGTACAGCACGTAGCCGGCGGTTGTGTCGCCCTTCTCTACCTTCAGCAGCGGCGTGATTTTTCCGTCGTTGTGGAGATCGGCCCCGTACACACCGACCAGGCTGTCGACCGCCGGCGGCGTTGACTTCTCGCAGCCGGCCAGCAACACGACGCACGCAAACAGGAACAGGAAAATTCGCTTCATTGTTGAACACCTCTTCGTTGACTAATTAGTTCTTGCTACCAGCTTTGAATCCCATGAGCGCTCGATATCCTGCACCGTCTCTGACGTTCCGATCGCGCGCCCTATCTGCGAGTTTGTTGTCGTAGTCGAGAAGCATCTTGAACGTTGCGCTCTCTACCTGTGATAGGGCGTCTGCAATGTCGGCCTTGGCCTGCGTAGAGACCTTGTCATCTTCAGCAATCCAATGAAAGGTTGCATCCGGTACAGCACTCGCCTCGTCGATGTCGTAAACGCTGGACAGTGGACGGAGACACCCGATTGTCAGTGCGCCGCTAACAATGCTGAGAAGACATCCAAGCACGCCTAGCGCTGACGGTTGAGCGAGACCAAAAAGAGGCAGCATCGACCAAATGAATACGGCACCAGACAAGACGAGCGCGCCGAAGAAGTACGCCCAAGCGTGATTCTGTTTGTTTTGCTGATCAAGATATCGTTGGAGGGAGTCTCGAATTTCCATTGTCGATTCCTTACTATTATTTCGACTTCAGTTTTTCGAGATCCGCTCGCTCACGCTCCATCATCGCGAGACGCTGTTTCAGCTCGTCGAGGCTCTTTTCGATAGCCGCGCTGTCGACTACTGGTATCGAAGGTCCGGTGTTCCACGTGCGCGTCGTCATCGGGACGCCGGGGTGAATCATCACTGCTGTAACCGCTGCAGTGACTGCCGCTGAAGCTGAAATTGCAGCAGAAGTCAGGGCGATTAGAAGAGCGACCGGGAATTTAGTCTTCATTGGGCGTTACCTCCATGCCGACGCATCTGGAAAGACAGGTAGGCGTCGTACACAATTTCGAGCACCACGACCGCGGCCATGATCCACCGGCCGAACAAGAAATATGCGTCCGGAGCAACCATGCGCCACGTGAGGGCGGCCAGAATGGTGATTAAGATCCGCGCGACAACGCCGACGCCGAGAAGTCGATCAAGGGATTTCAGAAATCGCATCACTGGTTGCCCTCACTTTTTAGGAGCACGGTATTGGACCATGTTGCTGATGTCAATCGGAATTCCGATATTTCAAGGCGAGCGAGGCCGATCATGTGCTCAAAATCAGCCCCGCTTTAATGCGTTGATTAGACCTCGATGACGAGATCCGTGTACTTGGCCAGATGCCCGTCTGCGGTTACGAGCCGCAACGGCTCGGTCATAGCCTGTGCGACGAGCAACCTGTCGAACGGGTCACGATGAATGTCGGGAAGCCCGCGCACCATTGCAGCGTGTGCGACACGCACGGGTAGCTCTACGAAGCCGGCGGCCGAGATCTCTGCGACGAGCTCGTTCACGTCGACATCGAGCTTCCCGAGGCCGGCCTTGATCGACGCTTCCCAAATGGTCGCGGCACTGACAAAGACCTCGTCCGCATCCATGATGAGCTTGCGAGCGCTCTTGGATAGCTTCCTGTCGTCGAAGACAGACCACAAGAACACGTGCGTATCCAGCAGTAGGCGCATCACCGACCCTCGAACGAAGCCAGCACATCGTCAGGCAGCGGCGCGTCGAAGTCATCAGCGACCCGCCCCTTGCCCTTCAGGCCGCCGAAGCGCCGTTGCCGCTTTACCGGCTCGATGGGAACAAGGCGAGCTGCAGGTTTGCCAGCCTTGGCAATCACAATCTCTTCGCCGGCGGCTGCAGCGTCGACGAGCCGTGAGAAGTTGGTTTTCGCGTCGTGGATATTGACTGTGTGCATGACATGCTCCATGTGGACTAACTTGGACTAAGTATGATGTTAGTCCACCTTAGTCCGACCGTCAATAAAAAAGCCGGCCACGATCGTGACCGGCAAAGCGCCCCAATGCTTCCCCATTACCGAGGCGGGAAACGGATCCACACGGGGGGGGCTACTCAATTACTCAACTCAGCCCCTCACCAGACGAAACCAGCGCCGACACCAGCCGCGACAGTCCCGCGCGTGTTCGTCGAGCCGGACGCTTTGAGGATCCAGCGGCCGGCATAGGTGGACAGCCCGACTGCGAGCGCGGATTGGCCGGCATACGTGCCACCGCCTACCGACACAACGCTCTTGCCAGGCGCAGGCGCCTGCGGCAGCGACGCGATTGCCACTGCCGACGCGGTGCCGCCATTGGCGTCTGCACGGTCATGCTCGATCTGCGACCGCAAGCCGCTCATGGAGTCGTTGAGCTGCTTGACGTTGACTGCATCCGTGGGTGCTACGCCGGCCGACACATTGGCGAGCGTTCGGGTTACGCCAGTCGCGCTGTTGCCGAACGAAACGGTGTTGTCGCTCGAGGCGACCGAACCCTGACCTACCGCGACCGAACCATTGCCGAGCGCCGACGAGTTCGCGCCGATCGCCACTGCCCCGCTGCCGCTCGCTTGCGCCCCGGATCCGACCGCAACGCTGTTCGGGCCGCTCGCGCTCGAGTTGCCGCCAGCAGCGACCGACTCGGTGCCGCTTGCGCTGGCTGCAGCGCCGCTAGACGAGGCCGCAAAGTATTTCAGGTAATCAGGCACTGAGGTCGGCTGTACAACCGGCTGCTGCGCATGAACAAGCCCGTCTTTCACGTCGCTCAGGTTGTTGGTGAGCGCGTTGATCGCGTTCGTGTTGGCGGTAACGGCAAGATTCGTCGCATAGAGCTGCGAACCGTTCACCGCATCCGTGCTCGAGGCCGAAAGCGTCGCCGGCGCAACATTCCGCAGCACGACCGGAACGGTCGCACCCACACCGCCGAGCGTCACAATCGACCGGGCCGCGTTGTCGTACATCACCGCGTTGTCGGCCACGTTCGACACGGCTGCAGTGAGCTGGCCGACGTTGACCGCATCGGTCGTATCGACGCCGGCGGCCACACCCTTGAGCTGGCGCGCGCCGGCGGTGCCGGTCACGTCGACGGCCGAGCCGCCGGTCGTCGCGCCGACCGTGATCGTGCCGTTGCCCGGTGCGCCGCCCTGCTGTTGCACCAGCCCGACCGTGCCGGTCGAGATCCCGGTCGACAGGGTGCTGATCGCCGTCGTGTTGCCGGCGACGGCCTGATTGGTCGTGTAGAGCTGCGAGCCGTTCACCGCGTCGGTACTCGAGGCGGCCACCGCGCCGGCCGCGACATTCGACAGTGCGACCGGTGCGCCGGCGGCCGTGCCGCCGAGCGTCACGCGCGTGCGCATGGCGTCGTCGTATTGCACCGAGTTGCCGGCGACCGCACCCACCGCGTTGAGCTGGCCGACGTTCACCGCGTCGGTCGTGTCGACGCCGGCGGCCACACCCTTGACCTGGCGTGCGCCGGCGGTGCCGGTCACGTCGACGGCCGAGCCGCCCGTCGTCGCGCCGACCGTGATCGTGCCGCTGCCCGGTGCGCCACCCTGCTGCTGCACCAGCCCGACCGTGCCGGCGCTGATGCCGTTCGACAGGTTCGTGACTGCCGCCGTCGTGCTCGCAACGGCCTCATTCGTCGTGAACAACTGGCCGCCGTTGACGGCATCGGTGCTCGATGCCGACAGCGCGCCGGCCGCGACGTTCGTGAGCGCGACGGGCGCTGTAGCCCCTGCACCGCCGAGCGTCACCGACGTGTGGCCCGCGTTGTCGTACTGGACAGAATTAGCCGCGACGCTGGCAACCGCGTTGAGCTGGCCGACGTTGACCGCATCCGTCGTCGCCGTACCGGCCGCGACGCCTGAGAGCGCGCGTGCGCCGTCCGTCCCGGTGAAGTCGACGGCCGAGCCGCCGGTTTGTGCGCCGACCGTGATCGCTCCCGAACCCGGTGCGCCGCCGGTCTGCTGCACCAGACCGATCGTGCCGTTCACGACGCGCCCCGACAGGTTATCGAGGATCTGCTTGTTGACCGTCACGGCCAGATTGGTCGTGTTGAGCTGAGAGCCGTTCACCGCGTCCGTGCTCCCTCCCGACAGCGCGCCAGCCGCCACATTCGTGACCGTTGCCGGGCCAGCGCTGGCCCCCGGCGTCAACGCGTTACCCATCGTCACGACGTTACCGCTGATCGTGCCGGGCAACTGCCCGACGTTTGCCGCGTCTGTCGTCGTCGTGCCAGCAGTCACATTCGTAACGGCGCGCGTCAGCCCGCTTGTGCCAACGCTCACCACCTGATCTCGGCCGCCATCGTTGCTCTGGTAGCCGATGGCGACGGATTCGTTCCCTGTCGCGGTAGCTTGCACGCCGATGACGGTATCGCGCCATCCAGCAAACGAGTTAGCGCCAGCGGCTACCGAATTGCCGGAGGCATGTGCGCCGACGCCCAAGGCTGCACCGACGCCACTCGTATACGAGTCCTGCCCGATTGCCACGCCCCCGTTTGTCCCGAACGACGACGGATCGGCAAGAGCGTTGGTGCCAATCGCAATCTGCCCGTCGATCCCGGTATTTGCTCCGTTGCCGATGGCAATTGCGGCACTCGCGTTGTGGCTCGATGCTCCGATCGAGATCCCGCCCGAGCGCTCGGACAATGCCCCCGTACCGATTGCGATCGCGTTTGAAATGTCGCCTCCGCCAACAGTTCCGCCAACTGTGGCATTCATGCCAATAGCGAGGTTTCCGGAGGAAGTAGCCGCACCACCAGGAGCGATCGTCGCCCCGTAGCCGAGCGCCATCGACCCTGTGTCGGCGGCAGGAACGACGCGCGCTTTCGTGCCGATCGCAGTGCTGTCACTGCCGGCGGCCGTTGCGGCCGAACCGACGGCTACGCTGTCGGTTCCGGTTGCCTGAGCAGCCGCCCCGGTGGAATTGACCGCGACGTATTGGGCGTTCGCGTGGAAGGAAAGGAGGAGGAAGGTCGACGCAACAGCAGCCGAGACGAGCGTTTGACGCGCGCGCAGGCTACCGGCCGGAGAAAGACGGCTGGATTGATTCATTTACAATTACCCCAGAATAACAACGGTGGTTTGTGAATTCGCGCCGCTATCCGTCTCCCCGCCAAGGTCATCGGATTGCGGCGATTCTTTTTGTGCTGCAGGAAAGTTGCTCGCTGGTTAGTCCTCCTTCGGCGCGAAGTGCAACCATGTCATGAGCGTTGCGCGGCTTTCGGAGCAGACGAGCCACCGGTCGGTGTCTGTCCAACCTTGACTGAGCAACGTGGCTTGCGACGTGTCACGTGGGCCGGTCGTGAACGCCCGCACGTCGAAGACCGATGCAGCCCGCTCGAGCAGTTCCGCGTACCGTTGCTTCCCGTCGTGTGGACGCATGAAGTCGTGGATTTCCACGATCACATGCGCATGTCGAAGATCCTGCAGGCATTCAAGCGTCAACACATCAAACTCCGCGCTCTCGATGTCGATTAGTACGGTGGAGCGCGCCAGGTCGACGCCACGATCCGACAACTCACGTGCGAATGTCGGCGTCGCCGCGCCGTACAAATGAACTCGCTCCTGTACGCCGTTCGCTGCCGCGATCGCGGCGATGTTCTGGCGACTGGCATCCTCGATTTCGAAGCAGTGGCATTGCTGATACACGCCCGTCTTGACCATGCCGACCGCATAGAAGCCGTCTGCCCCGCCGAGGTCGACCAGTGTTTCGCGATCGACGGCCAGCTCGGCCAGCAGATCGCACACTTCCTTCTCGTAGAAGCCCAACAGCTTCGCCCCGTTGTCGCTCGCGCGCCACGTTGCGCGCGTGCCGATGTTGAAGCCAGCCAGCGGCCCGTGCTGCACCACACCACCGGTCACGTGCATGAGGCGCTGAGAAAGAAGAAACCGGTAGAGGTCCGCGCCATTCTCGAAGCGCTCATGCAACATTTCCAGCGCTTCGTCGTGAGAGATCGAACCGCCCCGCGACGACACCAGCTCACTGAACTTTGCCGCTTGGTCACGCTGGAAATCCAGCATCTGCAGCGCCTCGTCGTGCGTCAGATAGCGTTTGATGTGCTGACTCATACACCCGCCCTATCAAGCGTTGATTTCGAAGTCACGCGGATCCCTGCCACGGATCCACGCGGGCTCACGACCGCGGCCCGTCCACGTCGCTCCGCTCACCGGATCTCGATACTTTGCCGGCGGCTTCGGCAACGTGCGACCGCGTCGACCACCGAGATCCGCCGGCGTGATACCGAACTCGGACATTTCCTGTCGAATACGAGCGATCGCGTCTCGCTTCACGGCCTCGCGCGCCTTCTCGACGCGCTGCTGCAGGTCGCTCAACTCGGTCTTCAGTTGGAAATACGATTCAACACTTCCTTGCATAACAAAAGCTCCTTGCGTTCAGTAGGTGGAGTTGAAGGCCTGCGCGCTGCTCCAACGGCTTTCCCAATGCTCACTGTACTGCTTCGCTAACTCCGGATGGTTCCAGAGCACGATCGCGTTTTCGCTATTCGATCGCTCTGCAGCGGCACTGTAGTTAAATGAGCCCGTCTCGACGTGTTTTCCGTCGACGATCAGAACCTTGTCGTGCTGGATTTTGTACTGGCCGTTTACGCGCACCGGCACGCCGGCATTCACCAGAATATTCATCGCGGCGACTGCCGCCCTCGAGTGGCTTTCGCTCGCGTCGACAACAACGCGCACATCAACACCCCGACGCTTGGCGCGAACGAGCGCACGGGCAATGTCGGGGGCGGTAAAGGTGTAGGCCATCATGCGAACGCTCACGTCGGCCCGGTTGATGACATCAAGCACCAATGCCTGTGCGCTGCCTTCCGGCGAAAATCCCGCCTGTACAACAGCCTCCCCCACAGGCGCCGCGCGTGCGCCAGCGAGCAACGTAGGCGCGTATGTCGCCGCGACCGAGACTGCCGCGACCACCGAAGCCAGCCCACCACGGACCCACCATTTACGTTCGTTCATGTCTATTTTTTGAGGCTCGAAAATATCGCTTGCGGTCACTAGACGGCGGCAACCGCAAGCATTCAGTTACCAGTGAACGCGTTGGTTAAACTGGTTGTCGATGTACACATCGATCGCGCGCGGGCTTTGGTACTTCTGCCAGATCACCCGGTCGTACACGTTGACGCTATGTTCGTCCCCGTTCATCTGACTGCCGGCGACGTAGTAGCCGATCTTATTGCCGATGCAAGCTTGCGGCCCGGTCGTGAAATTCATACCCGGAAGAGATTGCTGCTCGGTAATCTGCGGCGCGCCAGCGAGCGTGTAATCCCTCTCCGTAGGGACAAACCACGTCGGCCGCGAGCTGGCCTTTTTCCCCTCGACTACCCACGTTCCTGCAGGTGCCGCCTTCAACGGCGACGGACACGGATCGTAGGGGGCCGTCACCTGCTTTGCGTAGCTCGAACCGTCGTTGCCGTCCGCCATATCGCACGTCGGGAACGGCCGGAAGTGCGCCAGATCGTCGAACAGCTTCGTGATCGGCGCGACGCACTCAGCGACGCCCATCGGGCCACCGTTCGACGACGGGTTCGCGAGGCACAGGAGCACCGTACAGCCGTAATCGCTGGCGTTCGCGTGGCCAGCGCCGGCGAGCATTCCGCCCGCCACCAACGCGCACCGAAGCGCCTTGAAAATCAGGTTAGAACGGGTGGTCGTCTTCATCGAAACCTCCGGTTTCTGCTGCGTTTTTGGTGGATTGGGAATGCTGCTGACCATCGCCGGACTTGCCCTGACCGCGCACGATCATTTGCATTTGGTCGGCCACGATCTCTGTCGAATAGCGGTCCTGCCCGTCCTGCCCCTGCCATTTGCGCGTCTTGATTCGCCCCTCGATGTAGACCGTCGCCCCTTTGGAGAGGCCTTCGGCCGCAATCTCTGCGAGCCGGTTGAAAAACGCGACGCGATGCCATTCAGTCGCCTCTTTCCAATCGCCACTCGCCTTGTCCTTGTAGCGCTCGGTCGTCGCGAGACGAATGTTCGTTACCGGATCGCCGCTCGGCAAATAGCGCGTTTCCGGGTCAGCGCCGAGATTGCCGACGAGGGTTACTCTGTTTACAGATGCCATGATCGTGTCCTCTTCAGTGTGGGAGAAGGTGAAGCCAGTTCAGCGCCAACAGCACAAAAGCGCCTCCGAACAACGTGCCGGCCGCCGAGCACACAACCAGCTCGAGCCAGCGACCAGGCGCGCGGGTGCGCGGCTCGGCTGCCACTTCGCGCACGGCCTCGAGAAGCCGCGTGCGCGCGTCGTCGGCGGCCTGAGTGGCGACGGCCGCGATCAGCGCCTCCTTCATCGCGCCAACCTCCTTGACCGCCTCCCGGAACTGCGTCGTTCGGGTATCGAGGCCGCGAAAAACCCTTTCGGCCTCTTCCTTGAACCGGAGCACCGCCAGATCGCCGCCGTTCTCGATCTCCTTGCGAGCCAACGGGATAGCGGCCGACATCGCCGTTACCACGTCGTGCAACTGAATCAACTCGCTCAGGACTTCGGCCAACAGCGCGTCACGTGCCGTCGTAGCTGTCATGGATTGCTCACTTCGTGAGTGCCTTGAACACGCTGTCCAGCTCGGCCTTTACGCCGACAGCGAGTCGCTTGATCGACACCATGCGCGCGAGCCGTGCCTTGTCTTCTTGCGTGTGTGCTTCTCGAATGAGCGCGCGATAGTCGGTCGGATCCGACAGGATCTCGTCGATCGACTGGTGAGCGTCGGCGGCCAGCGAATAGATTTCGTTGACGTGCATCACGGCCTCACGCCGAAGCGTGAACGTCCGGCGATCCGCGTAGTACGCGAACAGCGATTTGAACTGTTCCTCGACCGAATATCTCGGATCCACACGATTGAACACAACGCGGATCCGCTCTTTCTCGATGCCGATGTCTTCGGAGAGTGCCGCGATCGTCGAAATCGTGTCGTTCCCCTGCTTCTGGTCAGGCACGGTCGGCACGATGAAATAGTCGAATTCTTCGTGCGAGCCGACATAGCTTTTCATCAGCTCGACGAAATCCTCGACGTTCGACGCGCCAATATCGACGACGGCGCTATCGAGCATCATCATGTTTTCCTGAATCTCGCCAAACTGTTCGCCGCGAACCGTTGCCGCTCCGGCACCGCCCGCGTTGATCGACTCGACCGAGATAATCGGCGCGTTATCGAGGCGCGGTGCAAGCAGATGAATCGCGACGGTCGACTTGCCTACGTTGCCCGAGAAGTTGATGACGACGGCTTTTTTGTGGCTCATGTGTTGAATTCCTTAGAGGTATTGCGTGAATGAAGACGATCCCGTTAGCGGCTGATTTCCATGCCCGGATCGCTCTTGGATTGCGTCGGTTGCGACTGCGTCGGCTGTGCAGCGCCACGGTCAAAGAAAGCCGCGCGGGCCTGCTCGACCGTCGACCGCGTTGCTTGCGGAGCAGGAACATCAAGCGCACGGCCCTTCGAAACAGCGTCTACAGCAGCCGCATTGAAGTCAGCACGCACGCGGTCTTTAACTGTCGTCGGCTGGCCGTCGATCTTTTGCTCCATCACCTTGCGAGCAGCAGCGGTAGCGGGGTTGTGCAGCTCGCGGCGAGTCGCGGCCAACAGGTCGCGCGCCTGGTCGTCCGGAACGTAGCCGGACACCTCCATGCCCGCCAATTGAGCTAGCACCCACGCCCGACGATCCAGATCGGCCGGCGACGTGCTGGCGTGCGACTGCGCGATCGAGCGCGCGTCGGTCTGCAGTGCCGCGTCGCGTTCTTCCCGGATCTTGCGCACCAGATCGGCCGGATCGTCGGTAGATGCCCTGCTCTGGTCGCCCTGTGCGGGCCGATCGGTCGCCGGCGGATCCGTGCGATCGACGGCCGGCCCCGAGGCCTGCTGAATGGTGTTCGTGTTGTCACGCTCGCCCCCGTTGATGCGCATTTCCTGCCGGGCCATCTCGAGCAGCGCGCGATCGCTTTCCTTCGGGACGAAGCCGCGCAGCTCGACCCCTGCCAGCTCTGCCGTGATCCACGCGTTGCGGCGAAATTCTTCCGTTCCGCGTACCTCGAGGACTGACCAGTTCTTCGCCTTCGCCACGTCGACCATGTGCGCGATGACCTGTCGATCGTTGCTTTCAGTGGACAGCGCCTTGCCCTTGTCCTCGAAATGCACCGACTCGCTCTTGCGGTCGTAGAACTTGCCTTCGTGAGCGTGATACTGCGATGCGACGCGCTTCGGAATGCTGTAGCCAGTCTTCTCGAACACCGGCTTGACGGCCGGCGCGTCGGTTGCTCGAACGTCCGCCGCGTCACGATCGCCAGCAGCAGCCGGCGACGACGCGCTGTTGGCCCGCTCCTTGCCGACCGTCCGGGCGAGTGTGGCGCGCTCCTGCAGGAGCGCTTCGGCCGCCATCCGATCCGTTTTACGGGCCGCCTTGACCCGATCCAGATCGGTCGCCTGCAGGCGCTCGAGCGTCGGCTTGGCAGGCTCGTTGCTGGCTTCCTTGGCGTTCGGCTCGTTCGCGGCTTCTCCGAAGCTTTCCCGCTCGAAGACCTGCACGCCCGGAATCTCGGGGTCGCCCTCGAGCGCCCGATGAATGCCCCGGTCGGCGGCCTGGTGCCGGAATTCCGTTGCGATGTCCGTCTCCGGGTCGATGAAATCGGGCGTCGGCGCGTCGGTACGCGACTCCCGCCACACGTCGGCCGCCGCATACCAATCGAGGGATGCGAGATCGCGCAAATCGTCGACCGACTTGTTCAGCGCTTCTTTGTCGGTGCGCCAGTCCAAGCTAGACAGTTCGGCACGCAGGGCATCGGCGCGTTCACGCACCAGTTCCGGGCTATGTACGTCAATGGTGTTCATGCGGTTTGTTCCTCATTTTGGTTACGTTGGCTTTGCGAATCGACAGTCGCCATCACCTCCTTGAATGACGGCATCAGTTGACAAAGCGCGGCGACGATCTCGCCTTGATTGGCAATGTCGGCCGCCTGCAGGACGGCCAGCTCGTCGACGCCCACCGGCACCAGTTCGGCCCCCTTCGCCGCATCGGCCGCAGCACTGGCCGCCGATGCGGCAACCATTGCCGCGTAGTGAGCTTCGATGTCGATGATCGGAACCTCGACGGACAGCTCGCCCTTAACGAGTGCCGCGTCTTCCAGTTGCACCTGTGTCGGCATCTTCTTGCCGAGGGCTGCCAACGACGGGCTGAGTGCCTTCAACCGATCGATGAACAGCGGATCCTTGTAGAAAAACGCCTTCTCGCAGAGGATCGGCTTGCAGTTTTGGAGCGTGATGATTTGCTTGCTAGGGCCGAGCGTGCGAAGCTCCTGAGCCATCATGAGAGCGCGCTTTTGATCCGACTCATTCACGCTTCGCGTGGTCGACTTGCCCGTACTCCGGCCCTTCCCCTTGGAAACCATCGTGAAGTAGCCAAGCGTGCGCTCATAGGCTTCCGCGTCGTCCTGATCGCTCGGCGGATAGAGGATCTGCGCCACATGGTTCGTCATGAACGCGCGCGTTCCCTGCTTCCCATACAGCTTGTCGTCCTCGAGCTGCGACGTGCTTTGAAAGATCGAGAACAACCGCAGGTCGTACGAACGGATGAAGGCCGTAGCTGACGCAAGCAACGGAATACGCCCCGCTGCCGCGATCTCGTCAGCAAGGATCAAGCATTGATACTTCAGCTCCGGGTTGTCGGCCGCCTGCTGACGCATGTTTCGCCGCAGCAGGTCGGAGAAGAACAAATTGATGAGTTCGCCGGCGTCTTCCAGCATGTCGGGCTGAATGCCGAAATAGATCGACATACGGCGCTTGCGAACGTCCGCGAGATCGAAATCAGATGCGCTCGTTGCAGCGTCGACGAACGGATCGTCGAAGATCTGCATCGGCCCGTCGAACGTCGAAAGCGTGTTGCCGATCGTGTTTTCCGGCTGGCTCAAAAATCGCTGCAGAGCGTCGCGACATTGCGGGCTCAACGCCGGCAGTCGGCCACCGACAGCGCGATCCTTGAGCACGCCGGCAAGGTAGTCCTTGACCGGCTTTCCCTTGCCCGATCGCTGGCGCAAGATCTCGCCCATCGTGCACGGGAGATCAGGCGTTTCCAGCAGGAACAGCGCCAGGCCAATAAAGAGGTTCCGCGCGGAGTCGTTCCAGAACTTCGATTTCGGATCGACCCGCGCGGGCCAGAACGTCTGACCGATCGAGCGGCACTCGGCCACGCGGAACCGAGCCGGCCGCTTCTTGACGGAATCGAATATGTTCCACCGATGCGTTTGGCCAAGCTCCGAAAACGGCGCGAACAGATAAACGTCCTGCCCGTGCCGTTGCCGAAAAAGCGACGTGTATTTGAAGTTTTCGAGCTTGAGGTCGATCGTGACCGTCGAATCCGGATAGGTGAGCAGGTTCGGGATCACGACGCCGACGCCCTTACCCGACCCCGGCGGCGCAGCCAGCGCGATGAACTGCTGGCCGCGCAGCGTGAGATAGCCCAGCTTCGGATGCTTTCCGATGATGACGCCCGGATGCTGTCGCGCGCTCATTTACGCACCTCCACAAGCCCCGCCTTCCGAATTTCATGCACATTCGCAAAGCGCGCGCTCCCGTGCAGCTCGATGCGGCCATTTCCCCGGATCAGGTAGACGATTGGGATCAGCAGCGGCAGCGCCGACACAATCGCCGCAACGGCCGTGCTGGCCACCAGCGCACGCTTTACCGCGACGATGTGACCGAACGCGATCCAGTACCGGTAAAGCGTGGTGATGCCGATCGACGAATCAGGGAGCTTTTCCAGTTGCGCAAAGAGCGTCGCGCCGGCGAACTGCCCGGCGACTGCGAAGCCGGTCAGCACGGCCAGGCCACCGACCACGCCAACAATCACTTTGGCCGGCTTCATACCTGGCCCCGCTGCAGCTTCCACTTCATCACCGGGTCATAGAACAACTGCGTCATCTTTTTGGTACCAGTCTCCATGAACAGCACCACATCGACCGTCCGCCGGACTTCGTTGAAAACGAAGTCCCAATCGAGATTCATACCGACCGGGCTTTGCTTGATGAGCGTGGCGATACGCACAAACGCCGAGATAGGATCGTTCGCGTGAACCGTCGTCAGCCCGCCGGCGTGTCCGGTATTCAGCAGCGACAGGTAATCCCATGCCTCATCACCGCGCAGCTCCGAGATATAGCAACGGTGCAACTTCGCGCGCAGGCTCGAGCGCACCAGCTCGCGCGCCGGCAGGCTGTCGCTGAAGAACATGTGGACGCGGTTCCAGTGGTACGGCAGCGAGAATTCGTGCACGTCCTCGATCGTGCCGATCCGCTCGTCGCGCGGAACCAGATCAGCAAGCGCTTTGAGAAGCGTTGTCTTTCCCGACCCGGTTCCGCCAACCGGTACGACGTTCAGCTTGTTGGCGATCGCCAGCTCAAAAAAACGCTGCATGTCGCCGTTCGCTTTCGCTTCCAGCATGTCAAGCTCGAATTGCTCGAGCTTCACGTCGGCAGGTACGTCAAGATGCATCGATACATCGCGGAAGCCGTCGAATGTGCCGTACTCATGCAATTGCGCGATCGTGAAGCGCTTGTCGCTCGGGATTCGGATCGTGATCGAAACCGTGCCGGCCTCGACGGCGGGCGGCACCATTACTTGCCCGCGCTGACCATCAGGCAAGGTCACGGGCTTGATCGGCTCCTTGGCCGAGATCTGCCCTTTCTTGTCAAACACGACAAGGGCATTGGCGAGCTTCTTCAGCCGCTCGAGGCTGCAGTCGGGCGCATCGTGCCGCACCCAACCATCTCGACCTTCCACAGCAATCTCGCCCGCGCGGTTCACGGCAACTTCCGTGACTCCCTCCGCAGCGAGAAACGCACCGATCCCACACTGACGCAGAAGGCTGCGCACAGTTTGCGAGCGATCCATGTCATCGATCGCGACAACGTTCGCTTCGTTCATCGCGTCACCCCTTGCGCCGGCACCAGTTCGAAGAAGCTGGAAAAGTCGATATCGCGAGCGACGTAGATATACGTAATCGCGCCTTGATTGACGTACCCGGTCGGCGGAATGTTGATTGTGTTGCGCAGCGTCTCGTTGGCGAGATCCTGAGTCGATTGCGCCGTGCTGGTGAGCGAAATCGTCGAGTTGTTGCTACCGACCGACCGCTGCGCGATGGCTTGGCCGAAATCGCTCACAAGCCCGACCATCAGCGCCCCGCCGAACCGCTCCCAGAAATGGCGCTCGACATACGCAGGCATGCCACTCGCGCCGAGTGCGTCGGTCACGGGCGAGTCGAGCGGAATCGTCCGCTTTTGATCGTCGATTCGCGTATACATCGCGAACATGCGGGCTTGCCCCTGCAGCAGCGCCTGTTGCTGCTCACCGAGCGCCATCGCACCTTTCCGGATCAACACGGTCTTGCCGTCCGCGGATAACACGTCTTGGGTGAGCTGGCACGATGTCATGCTGGCATAGGTCGACACCATCCGATTGCCAATGCAGGGAATCATCGTTCCACGCTTAAGCAGATACGTGAGATCCGGCAACAGACCCGGCTTCACGACTGCCGCACGAGAGGCCGAAGAGACGGCCATTTGTTGATCCAGAGCGCCCTTTCCAGAACCACCGCCGGCGGAAGCGCCACCACCAAGGAGTGAGCCGCTGCTGTCACCAGCCCCCGCGACACCCGCGAGATCGGTCTTGCTCGAGCCGAACACGTCAACGCCTTCCGACAGCCTGCGTTCAGCCGGCGTTTCAACGTGTTGACTGGAACCTGCACGCTGCGCCGTCTGCGTTGTCGCGGGTGCGCTGGCTGCTGCATCCGCTGGAGCCTGCATATTGCCGTGCGCCTGCGAGGCAGCAGCATCAATCGCCGCCTGTCGACGGCGCTGCGCGTCTTCCCGCTCCTTGATCTGCTTCTTCGCCGCCTCGAGATCTGACGTATCGGCGGTTTGCCCGGTACCCTTCGGACGCGCAGCCGCTTCGGCTTTATCCGCGTCCGCCTGGTCGCCCAAGCGCTTGACATACAGTGCCGCCATACTGGCCAGAAGGATGACCGCGACAATCGCAATGCCGGTGAACAGAAGCGTATTCATGCGAGTACGTTTCTTGCCTTCGAGCGACGGGATGCCGCGTTCCTCGTCAGGCGCGGTATGGATTTGGTTCTGATCCGTCATTTCGATTGCTCCTTCGTGATACGCACCATTCCCGGCACCGTCGACCCGCTCGCGTTGTAACTCCCGTCCGCCGGACCGTCGTTGCGAATACCCATCACGGCATTACCGAGGCGGAGCAGCCATTCGCGGCCGACGCCGTGAACTACGAGCGTGTCCCCGTCCATGTGGACGTTCGCGAGCGCTTCGGAACCGTCCGGCAGGATCGCGAAAACGCGCGGCAGGTCGCGCCCCGTGGCGTATTGGAGGTACGTCAACGTACCGTCGTCCCACATCGCCGTAGGCGAAAGCGCGTCATCGCCACGTTTCATGTACGACTCGTTGCGGTGCACCGATTGCGCACTGGACGCCGCCGCAAGGCCGCGCGCCAAATCCTGCTTACGCGCCAGTTCGGCCGCGTTCTTCGCGCGCGTGTCCGGGTAATCGAATCGGAGCATCCACGTCGTCGGCTCGCCCCGCTTCGCCGTCACCAGCGAAAACACATACGTCCGCTTGTTGGTCACGACGAGAAAATTGGTGTCCGGCTTGATCTTCGTCGGCTTGAACTGCACCCAATTCTTGCCCTTGGACGCCGACCACGCCTTGCCGTCGCCCATGCCGGCGCCGTTGTCCGCAACTTCCTCACCGTCCTCGAGCATGAGAAGAACAGCCTTGCCCGGTGCGGTTGCGATCTCGTACTTCTCGTTCTTGTCGTAGACGGCGCACTGCACATTCGGATCCGTTCCACATGGGCCAGGAATCACCGTCGCGACGGCCGGCAGCGACGCCACGGCCAGCATTACCATCATCGAAAGCCGTTTCATCGTGCACCCCCTACGACAACACCCGACGCAGCCGCAGCAGCGGCTGGTGCCGGTTGCTGATCAAATTCCGCCGGCGCACGGCTCCAGTCCCGCGCCACTTGGTAGCTCGTCACCTTGAAGCCGCCCGGATTCACGTCCTGAATCTCTTGCTTCTCGGGCAGGTCTTCGCGCCGGTACGCGATCGTGGCGACCCAATAGGTCGTCTGGCGTGTAATGCCGGGATTGAGCGGCACGAATTCTTTCGAGAAGAACACTTGTGCGGTCTTACCGACGAACGTAATCGCCCCGACGTGAGCGATCACGCGCGCCTGGTCTTTCAGCATCGTGAGCGGCGACCCGGCACCTCGAATGAATCTGTCGTACTCGGCCCCCTCCTGCGGCGAGCTGGTTGCGATCACCGCCATATGCATGTCGTTGACCGTCTCCCAGTCATACCCCTCACGACGCTCGACGTACTGCCGCAGCGCTGCACGGTCTTCCTTTTCCCCGAACGTCACCTTCCCTTTCGAGCTGGTCGGCAACACGTCGATCTTGCCCGTCGAACTGTCGACACGAAGTACCGCCGGCGGGTTCGGAACCTTGAGGACTGCTAATCCTATGGCTCCAATAACGGCGATGCCGGCGACGGCACCCATAATATGCATGCCGCGTTTCGAGATCTTCGTCACAGCTTCCTGTGTTTCCTGCTTGGTGCGCTCGAGATCGCGTGCTTGCTTCAGATACCACTTCGCCATATCGATATCGCTGACCTCTACCGCCGTCGAGGCCGCCGTCGTGCCGGCAGCGCTGGCCGCCAACTTCTTTTTTCTGTTAAACATGGTCATTCCCCTTACTGGCTTTGCGTGTGGTTGACCGGCATCCATTCACCGGTCGGCTGCGGCGGCTTAGGCGCAGACCCGCATGCCGCGAGCGAAATGATCAACAGACCTATCGCAATCTTTTTCATATCCTGTCCTCAATTCCTTAGAGTGAATCCGCCTACTTCCCTGTGATCTGACCGCCAGAGCTGCCGGCCCCGGCTCCCTTGCCACCGCCACCCATCTTTGACAGCGCGGCTGCTGCGCGCCCCGCCATACCAAGCTTGCCGACCATGCTCGAGATCCCCACACCGCCGGCCAGTTGCGACGCCAAGCTCGGCAGGTTGAGCGAGATAACGACGAACGCGACGCCCATCATCACCAGTTGGAACAGTGCGAGCAGCGTGATATCGGACGGAACCATCGACTGCGCAAACCGGATTTCCAGCATCCCGGCTGCAGCAAACAGCGCCACCAGCAACCCGTAGTTGAGACACTGTCCCGCCCACGCATCAAACAACCTGCGCGTGCCGGGAAACAGCGCGGCCCCGATGAAGGCTGGCCCAAGCGCGAGTAGCAACATGAGCGCGAACTTGGCGAGGATGATGTAAGCCGCCGCGATCGCGATAAACGGCAACGCGAACAGCAACGTGATGACAATGAATGCGATCGCGTTCATCGTGTCCTCGATACCACTTGCCTCCTGATAGATCTTCACCATCGCCTGGACATATGCCGACGTGATCGAATCCAATGCGGATCCGGTCGACGTCGTCCCGCTCAACGCGCGGGCGAGGTCATCGCCAAGGCCCATAAAGAACGGGACGACATACTGCGTGTAGTAGCTGATGTTCAGACCGAAGACGAGAATCGCGGTCCATGCCGCCATTCGCTTCAGGAAATCGGAAACCGGCTCTTCGTTCACACCGCGCCAATACGACAGCACGATGAGAAGCAAATAGACCGAGAAGCCGGCTCCCATCAGCGGGGTAATAAGGGAAATGATCCGCGCCGAACCGCTGTTGATCGTTCCCATCAGGTTGTCGTCGAACGCAGAAAACAACTGCGTGAAGACGGTTACGTTTGTGTCAGGTGCGCCGGCCACGTGAGCCTCCCGTATCCGTTACTGTTGGATACCCAAGAGCTTGTTCTTGAACTCACGATGCCGCTGCTCTTCAGCAAGCTGCATCTCGCTTTCCTGCAACTGCTTCGCGAGGTTCAACCGCGTCTGCTCGTTCTGCACCATCGTGTATTCGGCCGACCAACGGTTTTGAAGATCGGCCTTCGCCGCCGGATCCTGCGTCAGATCGGATTGCGCCATCAGTGCCTTGATGTTGTCGAGCCGCTTGATCGTCGCGTCATAGGCCTGCATCGCCATCGCCTTGTTGGCTGCAAGCACGTCGTTGTATCGCTGCTGCCCCGGCGTGAATGCGCCCGTCAGTCCTTCGTCCTGCAGGATCTGGTTCGCTGCGCCCGTGATGCCGCCCATCTGGCCAGCTTTAACGAGGTCGTAGATCGACTGCCACTGATCGGGCAGGTAGTTGCGAAGCGCCGGATTGTTCAGGATCTGACCGAGGCCGCGGTTCCCCACCACAGCGTCATACTGGCTTTTGAGCTGGTCATACTGCTGTTTCATGCTCTGCACCATCATGATCGCCTGCTGAATGCTCGCGATATCGATGACCGGAATGCCGCCGGCGTGCGCCGTCGAAACAAAGAAGGTGGTCGCCGCCGCACAGATCGCCTTGCGCATGATCTTCATGATTCTTTTCTCCGTATTCAGGGCCGCTGGCTCAACGAGCAGTAGCCGAGGTTTTTGCCTGCTCGAGCGCAAGAAGCTGCTTGAGCGTCGTATCGATCTGGATCAGGGTGACCAGCGTTTGTCGACTCACATCAGTTGTAGCCGACACCTGATTGCCGACGACATTCGTTCCCACCGTCGCGTGCTGCCCGACACTTTGTTGATACGCTTTCACCTGCGCGATTGCCTCCTGCACCCTCGACGCTCCGTCGATGTCAACGCCCGGAATGCCGACCGCGTACACACTCGTTGCTGCACACAGCAGTGCTGCGGCCGTCACGCTCACGAATCGGTGTTTCATTTACGTACTCCTTCGAATGGCCTGTTACGCGGCCAGAAGCCGCTGTGACTGACGACGTTGCTCGCGCTCGATCGCCCTCTTCCTCATCGCTTCCTCGAGCTTCGGGAGCCACACCGACTCGTCGGCTCCGTACTCGAGGCGCAGCTTCGTGCGAACCTTCCGCTCGAATACGCGGTCTTGCAGGATCGGCAACCAGATATCCGGGTCTTCGCTCGTTTCACGAATGATTTCGTGCATCAACGCGCTGTTTTCAGGCGTGCCGGACAGCACGACGATTTCATCGTCGAACCCATACAGATCCATCGTTGCGAAGGCTGATTGGTTGCTCTGCTTGACAAGGAACGTGCGCGACGATTTCGATAGCTTCACGAATTCGTCGTGTTCCTTCTTGGTCATGTTGACCTGCTGATAGATCTCGAAGCTGCTTTCCGGGTCAGGCAGGAAGATCTTGGTTGCGGTCAGGCTTCGGATCTGCGGGAAGATGTGACTCTTCATCGCCTGTTCGGGCTGCTGCGATACCAGCACGACGAACTCACCTTCCTTACGCCCGGACGCCAGCGCCTTCTCCATCATTTCCCATGTCATCCGGAACTTGAGCGCGGCCCAAAACTCTTCGATGATCGTGCACATAAGCCCACCGCCCGCTTGCATGAGCGACTTCAGGTGCAACAGATACGCGAACAACGGTTCCGATGGCTCGTAGCCTTCGACGAGGAATTGCGTCACGTCGAAGCACACGCGGCGCAGCTTCGTGACATCGATCATCGATCGCGCCGGGTTGTCGAAAACCCACGCGAGCGGGCCGTCACCAGCGTGACACCAGCGCGCCAATCGGAGATAGAGACTGTTACCGTCCAGCTCCGGAATCGACTCGAGCAAGCGGCTAAACGTGCGCAGTCGCGGGTCGTCGAGATCCATGACCGTGTCGACCGCGCTTTTGATGTCCTTCTTGTCTTGAGGCGAAAGCGAGCCGTCGTCGTTGCGCGCGCAGGTGTTGACCAGGTCGTAGAGGAACTGGCGATTCGTCGGCGTGTCGTCGAGGTCTGCAAGAGGGGCGCACCCGGTCGGCTCGCCACGCTTCAGCGCGAGATACGTTCCGCCCACGGCGCGGAACCAGATCTCCATACCGCGCCCGAAGTCGAGGCCGAACAGCATCGGATCGAACCGCTGAAAGAACGAAGCGACCCCGAGCTGAATGGTCGTCTTACCGACCCCTGTTGACCCGAGGATCAACGTGTGTCCGGCGACCTTTTCACCGATGTTCGTTTCGTCGTCGCGCGTTGCGTGGTAGTTGAAGCAGTAGAGTTTCTTCGACTTCGTTTGAAGCGGAATGACGGCGGAACCATCCCCGATCGCGTTCCCGCGCGACTTGCCGGCCGAATAATCGTGAAGCGTGAACGTCGAGGCGAGATTGCGCGAGGTTTTCGGCATCGGACGCGGCTTCGTCTTCGCCCCCGGAATCTGGCTGAAGAACGTGAAAGGTGCCGACAGGGTCGCCTTTACCCAACCGACGCCGCACTCGCCCTTCGATCGGACCTTGACCAGTTCACCGTTCTCCTTCGCCTGCTTCGCAGTGTCGCCATACACAATCAACGCGCCGTGATAGTCGCCAAACGCCAGCTCGCCGGAACTGACATAGCCGCGTGCGTCTTCAATCTCCTGGATCTGATGCTTGGCACGATCGCCGGAGGATGCGAGCTTGTTGACCTGACTGCTGAGAGCCTTGTCAGCTTCGTGCGCATTCAAACAGCCAAACGACTGCGTAATGGTGAACTCAGCGGGCAGCGTGAGCAGCGGGTTAAGCTGGCCCCAACCGCTTTCCGGAAAGTCCTTGAGGTCGAAGCAGCTCGCATACTTCTCGCCCATTTCGCTGCGGATAACCAGCAGGTCGTAGCCGAAGTGCAGCCACGAATCCGGAATGGCCTCATAGGCGGGCGCTGCAGTGACCGGTACCGCCGTCTCCTCACCATTGACGAGGCCGGCGAGGAACTTATAGGTATTTGAGAATTGAATGCCGTTTCTTTCGTATACCTCAAGATATTCCGGATCGTAATCGCGGAGCGATTTGAACGCCTCGTCCCCGATCTGTTCGACGGCTCGGATCCCGTCGTCGAAATCGCTGTACTTCAGGACAAGCGACAGCCAGAAAGAATTTTCGTAATAGTTGCCCTCGCGGAACCGCCCGAGATACTTGTCCGCGAATTGCTGAAGAAACGCCGAATCGAAGGAATACTCCTGTCCGAACTCGACCTTGCGGCGGCTGAACGTAGTCCACAATGAGAGCTTGTTCCCATGGTCACGCCCGAGGCCTGCAAAGGTCGCGCTCAGGTTGTCGTAGAGATTCTTGAGCAGCTCGTCGTTGGCAGACTCGAACGGGATGCCGGTCAACCGCAGGTTGACCATTGCTCGCCCATCTTCGAAGTTGGTCACGCGCGGCGTCACCGGGCGGCCGATTCTCGGCAACCAAGATTCGGTCGGCGGAATCGACCCGAAGTCGCTGCTGGTACGTGGTTTCATAATCGTTTATGTCCTCAGTGGGATTGCACGGTCTTTTCGCGCTTGAACGGCCGCCGGTATACCGCGAGCGTTCGGCCGTATCGAATCGGCGCGAGCGTCAGGGTCTTGCCGAACTTCAGCCAGTTGCGGCGCGCAAGCACGCACCTGATCTCGAGGGCGATGATGCGAAGCGCCTGATCGTCCGTCTTGCAGATCTCACGGAAGAACAACACCACCGGGATTCCCAAGGCTCCGAACGACAAGCCGCCGGGGCCGAAGAACAGCGCGCCCACGAATGCCGCAACGACTGAGCCGACCGCGACGAGCAGCAAGGGCATCATCGGAACGCCCTTCCAGTTCGCCACGCGGCCTAGGCCGGCATACGCTGAGTACTTCTCTTTCGTTTGGCCGGCCATGATTTCAGTTCACGAAGACGTTCCAGAGCCACGGCGCGAGCACGGACGTAGCACCCGCCACCGCCACCCACCCAACGGCCTTGCCGAAGTCAACCCACGTCGTACGGTCGCCCCACGCTTCAACAGCCTTGTAGACGAGATAGATCGACGCGCCGATGCCGCACAGACCGTAGAACCAGATCTTGAAATTGGTGACAGCGCTCGTACCGGAGTCGAGGCCACCAGCCATCGCGGGCGTTGCGATTACTGCCGCCGCCGCAGCAATAAGCAGTACTAAAGACATATTGGAAACTTTGCGTGTGGTCTTCACGTGCTTTACTCCTATGAAATGCCAGCTATGCCGGCGGGTTAACTACTTGATGAAATCCCCGAAAGCGTCCCACGGTTGCGCCTTCGGTTCCGACTCGGCTGCAGCCGCGGCTTCGCTTTTTCCCTCCCCGGTAGCCGACGACGCAGCTCGAGAGCGAACTACGGCCTTCTTCGCAGCAACGCCATCGAGCACGACCGGGATTGCAGGCACCACGCTCGGAGCCTGCGCCGCCTGGCCCGCGTTGGCGGCAACACGCTGCACGTAGCTGGTTCCCTTGAAATCCGCCTTGAACCCGCGCGTGAAGTTGCCGCTGTAGTAGCAGCTCAACGCAGCACCAACCGCAGCGCTTTTTCCAACCGCCGGAACGGCCCTCGAGTAGCAGTCGTGCAAGATCCCGCTGCCGGCCTTCAGGTTCGCGCACATGTCGAATACCGTTTCGTAGGTCAACCCGTACCGGTTGAGATTCGCCTTGTTGACCTGCCCGAGACCCATGCTGAAATTCAAACCTTGCGCATCGAGAGCACGTGCCGTTGCCACCGCTTCATCAAGTGTCTTGGGCTGGCGCTTCAGATGCCCGCCGACAACGCCGATCGCGAACGGATTGAAGCCCGATTCAGTGCGTACCAACGCCTGCAGCGTCGTCGGATGAACATTCGGCGCGCACTGCTGCGCCAGTACCGCGAAATCCATCATGCCGTTACCTTCTTGCCGAGCCCCGGCTTCGTGAAGCCGCGCAGCATGCCCCGCTTCGCAGGCGGCTTAAAATTCGGTTGGCCGTTCGCGTCCGGATACGAGGCGTCGCAGCTCGGGTCGCTACGGAAGTTTGAGCAGCCCCAAAACGGGCCTTTTTCTGCCGTGCGTTGACGCAGCAACCCTGTTTTGCACTTCGGGCATGGAACGGTCGGGGCAACCGGCAGGTTCATCGACGCAGTGCGCAGCATTTGCACGATCTTCGTGACAAAGACGGAGGTTCGATCCATGAACTCTTCGAGCGTTGTTTCGCCGCTTGCGACGGCATCAAGCGACAGCTTGAACAGCCCCGCCATCACTGGATCCTTCACGACACCCGGCAACGCATCGATCAGGCCTCGAGCGGCCTTCGACGATTCGAACTTCGTCTTGCTCGTCTTGAACTGCTGCAGGAAACTTCGATCGCGCATGCCTGCAACGATGACGGCCCGCGTGGCAGGTGTGCCGATGCCGGCGATCGCCCCATCGTCACCCTTAGGCTTCAGGCGCTCCTTGGCGGCCGGGTCGTCGACGTGCTTGTAGAGGTTCACCATCGCTTGCAGCAGCGATGCTTCGTCGAACCGTTCCGGCGCACTCGTTTTCCGCTCGAGTGCTTCGCAGGCACGACACGTAGCGGCATCGCCAGCCTGCATGAGAGGCAATACCTGCTTGTCTCCGTCGGACTGCGTATCTCCGCCCTCGTCGTCGTCCGATTTGTAGATCGCGCGCCATCCCGCAGAAACCGGCGTCTTACCGCTCGTACGGAATACCTCCCCATCGATCGACAGTTCGATTTTTGTTTCCGAGTCGACCGCGTGCGGATAGAACATCGCGATGTAGCTACGCACGATGAGCTGGTAGACGTTACGCTCGATCTCCGTCAACGCCGAGAGGTCAGCAACGCCCTCGGTCGGAACCAGACCATAGTGCGGGTTGCCTTCCATCTTTTTGTCATTGAAGGCCTTCGACTTGATCGACGTATCCGCGCGTTCGATAAGCGGAACAAGGTCCGGGACGTTCTTCGCGATCGCCGCGAGAATTACAGGCGCATCCTGATGCTGCACTTCCGACAGGTAGCGATTTTCGGTTCGCGGATAGCTCGTTACCTTGTACTTCTCATACAGCGCTTGCGCAGCTTCCAGAACCTCCGCCCCCGTGTATCCGAACTGGCGAACACCGGCGACGGTCAACTCGTTGAGCGCGAGCGGCAGCGGCGGCGCAGTTTTTCGAGGCTCGCGTTCGTATTCGGTAATCGCACCGACCTTACCGGTCAAACGTGCGACAAGGCCTTTTGCAACATCGCTATCGACCAAACGGCCAGCATCATCGAGGCCACCCTGATCGTCGGCCGGTTTCCAGTTCGCTTGAAACGAACCGTTTTCGTGATCGATATTGGCGACGAGCGCATAGAAGGGGATTGCCTTGAAATTCTCGATCGCCCGGTCGCGATCGACGACCAATTTCAACGCTGGCGTTTGAACACTACCGACCGTGAGCGGGCCGCCGTCGTAGCCAAGCTCTTGCGCGCGAATCGTCGCTGCTCGCGTGAGGTTCAACCCGAACAACCAGTCGTAGCGGGAACGTGCTTTGGCCCATTTATTCCACGCACGGAATTGCGGCTCGCTGTTGTCGCGCATGTTCGCCAGCGCTTCGCGCACCTTCTTTTCGTGCACGTCGTTGATCAACAGGCGACGAACGGGTTTCGTGTTGCCAAGGTATTCGAGCAATTCGTCGACCAGTAACTGACCTTCCGCGTCCGGATCACCAAGGTGAACTACTTCGTCGACTTCCTTCAACAGCGATTCAATCGCATCGATGTTCGCCTGAAGCTTCTCCTTCGGATGCAGGATCCAGCCGTCCGACGCCGGAATGATCGGCAGGTCACTGGCACGCCAAACCTTGTTACCGTTCGCACTCACCGGTAGGTCGTCAGGAAGGTATTCATCCGGCATCGCCTGTTCAAGCGCGTGGCCAGCCAACGGAACGAGAAAATCGTCACCGACCTGCGTTACACGCCCTTTCTTGACCGGATCGCCCGGAAGTACAGCAACGACGGCCGCCACGACAGAAGGCTTTTCACCAATGATGAGTCGCTTCATTTGCGGCTATCCTCCGCCCTACCCTGCCGGGCCTTGAGTTTTTTGTGTAAGGCGAGCAATTGCAACGCGAGATCCCCGCCCGGTTGTTCCGTCGTACCGCGCACCAGGTCGCTGATGGTCGACTGTCCACAGCCGCATTCTTTCGCCAACTCAACCTGAGTCCAGCCGCCGGCCGCTCGGTTGGTCAGCTCCTCAACAATCGTTTGCCAGTTCATAGTAAATATCGGAATTCCGATTGACCGAACAATATCGGAATTCCGATTGGTATGTCAATCGGAATTCCGATTGCCGGCTGCTCTATCGTACAAGCATGGAAAATTCAAAACAGGGGCGCACCCCGTTCGGCGAGCGCCTACTACGTGCGAGGCGCAAGAGAGGGCTATCTCAAAAACAGGTTGAGATGCACGTGGGGATTGCTCAAAGCAATCTGGCCGAGCTGGAGTTAAAGGGAACGAGTTCAGGCTTTACGGTGCAGCTCGCCTTACTTTATGGCGTCAATCCCGTATGGCTGGCACTTGGCAAGGGGCCGATCACCGGCCACAAACTGGTGCCCGATTGGCTCGAATCGTTAACTGACGACGAGCTGGAAGCGGTAAGAAAGTACGCTGCCTTACTGATCGCGGCGCGACCAACCAAAAGCTGATCCGCCGGAAACTGGTGAGGATCCCGCGCCTGCTCTAGGGCGCCAGAATCATGCGGCGGCACTTAACAAACCAAGTAGGACCGCCGTACTCCATCTATTTCATGACTGCCGCGCGCGTTGAGACAAGCGCGAGTCTATTTCTTCATACAACCCATACGCGTCACGCACTGCACTTGCTGCAAGACGCTTTGCATGTGCGAGCGTCCGAGGATCGCCAGATCCGTCTTCAAACGCAGCAAGAAGAGTGCGTGCGCCGTCGACCATCGAGGCCCAATCCATGATTCGATGCATAACGTCGAGGGCATACGACTCGCTCAACGAAGGCGGGTAATCATCGCGCCGGGCCGGCACGTCGTCGATTGGCTTAACCAGCTCGACACCAGAGCACACGATAAATTCCGGCTCTGCACTCTGCTCGGCCATGATGAACCGATTGCGGAACAAGAAAGGGCGCGGACCGGTGCGCGTCTCGATTACTCGCTCAACGTCTTGCGGTCGACCTTGCTCGAAGAAGCGCGCGATGTTTGACCGCGAGCTTTGACCCTCGTCAGCCGACATGAACAGCTCTTGCGCGTTCTCGCCAATTACGTTTTCTTCCTTGTAGCCGGTGTGCTCTTCGGCCATTCGATTGAAGCGGCGAATTGTCCCGTCACGATCGAGGACCACAAGAATCGAGTTCACTTCCGATACGACCTGCTCGGCAAACGCGATCGCCTGCATCGAATTCTTCGCTACCGCTTGCGAGTCGCGCAACACCGCTGCGACTCCCGCCCACTCTACGGCGTTGATCTTCTTGCCAACCAGGTGCAGCTCAACCTTTTTCCCGAAGATCTGCACGTCAAGGATCAGCACGGCAGTAACGCCCGTGAGCCTGCGAATCTCTTCAGCCTGTCGGGCAGACACCCTTACCGGAAGATTCGGCTCGATCGTGCCACCTTCCTTGGACAATACGAGCTCGTCGCTGCCGCCGGAGAACTTCCAGATCGGACTGGTCGTCCCGAGATAATCGTCAAGCTCCTGAAAAGCTGCTCTCTTACCGTTCATGCACCTTCCACCATCAGTCAATCAACATCGCCACAACCGCGCGCCCGTACAGCCGTCAGACGACCTTACGACGCGGAAACTTGATGACATTGCTCGAGCCCAGCTCTTCAAACGCCTCGAGCATTGCGTCGGTCGGGACGAAATTGGGATCCGCCGACACGACGCCTCGCCACTTCCGATCAGCAACTTTCTTCCCGACCAGATACACCGGAACATGCTCGCCAGAAAAGCTGACGGAACAATGCACTTTGTCGACATCGTCACCGAGCGACTTAATCCGGCCAAGTTGATGTGTGTCTAGTTCCGACGAAAGCTCGACCGCATGCGAAGTGGTGCCGAGGCGGATAACGTTGCTGTCGTCGGTGACTGTCCAGTACGGGTTAGCAGCGCCAAAACGAAGATTCAAGTACGCATTCACTTCCACGAAATTCATTGCTCACTGTCCAAGCTGGTTCATGTAAATCCGTCGAACGCGCACCCTAGAGCGCACGCAAAACGTTTGCCAGCGCAGTTAGAGCAGCACGTCACAGAGACGTTCCGAACCTAAACTATACAGGGCAATCGGTTATCCGATTGCTTACGGAGAGTAAACAATCGTCAAATTAAGAACAATCTTATGATGAATGGTGTGGTAGCGCACCATCGAAGGCGGGTGCGCATGGTAGGTGCGAAGCTCGGATTCTGACAAATCCGTGGTCAGCCTGACATCATCGCAAGGCGTCAGAATAGACGCCCCTGCGGATCCTTGTTAAAGCGGAATTTAAAGCCCGTGATTTTGCGGCCGGCCAGCTTGATCGCCTCCCATTCGATAGTCAGGCTGTTTTTCTCCTGCAGCTCCTTGACGGCCGGTTCGATAACTCGGCGGCGTAGCTGGCCGGCGTCCTTTACGCAGCTTTCCGGTGCCCCCATCGCCTCACAAAACTCGTCGTAGTTGATCATCACCACGCCCTTATCGCGATACTGCGCCATCATTTCCAGCAGCCGCCAGCTATACATCGAACGCAGATCGGCCGCGTGGCGCAGCTTGTATCGCGTGAATTCCTTTTCGATGCCGAGCAAGTAAGGGGCAATCGACGGGGAGAACTTCAGCTCGATCCAGCCAGGCGTGAGCGTATCGACCTCTTCGTAGATCCACCGCACCTTCCGGCGCACCTTCACTTTCTTGCCCCGCTCGAGCTTTTCGTCGTCCCACTCGACCTCACACTCCCACAGGTCGGCCGCGGCCTTCTTTAGATCGACGTAGGCGTGCTTCGGATCGATCTGAGGGTAGGCTTCCATGAACTCCTGAGCCGTGACACGCACCGTCCAGCCGGGGGCCGCACCGATGGCCGGATCAATCGCCGTAGCCCGATGGAGGAAGATCTTGGGCTTAGGGTTGCACTTTGCAATTGCGAGCGCCAGCAGCCGCTTTTCGGAGAGCTTCATCCGTTGGATCCGGCGCACCAGCTCGTTACGCACCGTCACGCTCCGCTCGTACGACTCGGGGCGCTCAATCTCGGCAAGTTCGTTTTCGCTCATTCTGACGTTTTTGTGGTTATCCTGACACGAAACAATCTATGTCAGAGTTTGGAGAGGGTCAACAAGGCTGCCTAAATTTTCATCAGGCACCACGAAAATGTCAGGCAAACCACGTTTCTGCCCGACGAGGCCACGGAAAAGCCTGACTAACCACTCAAATGTCAGGCAAACCACGGATTTGTCAGAATCGCATGCCTCAAAGCCTTATCCAGTAAGGGTTGGAGCGATCCGACAAACAGGTATACAAATTGGTTTACAAGCAGGTACAAATATCTTTTACAAAGCCGCGCCAGCAACGCCTGTTGATAACAGCCCCGCCCCGTTTTGTTGCCGCTCCAAACGGCATCGGAACACCCGCGCCCGACCGTGGACGGCTGCGCTATACACACCGCAAGGGTGTGCATAGCCCCGGCCTAATGGCCGGGGTACCGCACCCGCCCACCGTCTCCCCGCGACGTGCGCCCTACGGGCCTGACGCGCCCCGGAGGGGCTTGTCTCATTGAGAGATACGGATGAATCCAGAAAACCAGTCGCTAGCATTACGGCCTGGATTCAGCCACTAGATAGCTATCAGATATCTAGTAGATATCCCCGTCAGGGGTAGTAGTCCTCGATTCCCATTTCGCGCAGCCTACGAATCGCTGCGATTCCGCGCTCGAGCACTTCACCAAACGGAGCGGCCAAAAATTTTGCTTCCGCTTCCAAGTCGACAACACCCTGTGCCGTCAGCTTCACCCCCTTCTGGATGTTTCGTCCGGTCCTACGGCGGTTGTCACTAGACTGGCCGGTGCCGCCGCTCGGTTGAGCAACGGCCTGCTCTGCCCTACTACCATCGGTTGCTACCGGTGATCCCGCCGGCTGACGGCTCGGAAAGCCCGTTTCTTGTGCGATTCTGTCGACTACTTCGGGTGCAGGGCGACTTGTCGCCGCTGCAGAGCGAGGGGTAAAACCGCTCAGATCGAGGGGATTCTTACGCTCTGCCATTTCACGCTACCTCCTGCGAAGGGCTCATCCCTTCGCGCAGCTTCGTCACGACTTCATTTGCGAACTCTTCGGCGTTCGCGATTGCCTTGTCGAGATTCGAAACGTCGTTAGGGTCGAGATTGGCAAGGGGCAAGGCGAAAGAGAACATCGCCTTGAATGCCTCGCGCTCATTCAGCTCAGTGTCGAAAAGTGCAATGCCTGCCTCTTTGAACGTGCTGCTGATGTGCTTCATCGTTCGTGTCCGGATGATCGGGCTGGTCCGCGTCAGCAAAACACCGTAGGGCACTTTTCGGCGCGACATCTTCTCTTGTTGTTCAACGACCTTGAGCGCGCGCGAAGCCTGAGCCGCATCAAGTTGCGAGCCTTGCATGGGAATAACGATCAGATCCGCTTGACTCACCGCCAGGATGACGATCTTCGCCGCTGTTCCTTCAAGGTCGACGATGACGAACGGTGCCTGCGCGGCCGCTGCCTCGATCTTGTCAATGATGTTCTCTTCGTCAGCATCCGAAATGATGGTCATTCGGTCAGGTTTTGCGCCCCCTGCCGCCCACATTGCAATGGGCTTATTGGGATCGGCGTCGATCACCGCAACGTCAGTGCTTCGCGCGATCTGATCCGCAAGAACCAGCGCGGACGTGGTTTTACCGACTCCGCCCTTTGGGCTAACGACAACGATAACCGGCATCTGGAATCTCCTGTTTTTGGACAGTATGGGTAGCTGATAGCTCCCTGATAGCTATCCGACACCTATCAGCTACCCGGTAGCTATCGGATAGCCGTAGGATAGCAGATAGCTACCGGATATCAAACAAGTATCCGATAGCTATCGGATATCTATTGGATATCCATCAGATATCCTTGTTTTTCAGAGGTAAGGTATCGGGTAGCTATCGGGTAGCTATCGGATAACCGACAAGCGCAAAAGCAGTCCTATTTATACTTGACGTAACCTTTTATGTAACCTAGAATTCTATTCATGCAGTCACGGCAAGGCTGTAAAAAGCGAGGCCCCGACCGGCGGCAACCGGGCGAGGCCTCTAACCAACCGCTAACTGAGTGGAGTTGAGCAGTGGCTATCCAGCATTTTACCTGCGCGCAGACTGCGGCCTTGATTCGTAAGGCTTTGAAGGAAGCTTTTCCGGGTGTGAAGTTTGGCGTGCGCAGTCACACGTACAGCGGCGGGGCGTCGATTAGCGTGAGCTGGACGGACGGCCCGAATGTCGCTCAAGTCGACGATGTTGCTACGCGCTTCAAGGGAGCGTACTTCGATGGATCCATTGACTACCAAGGCAGCATCTATCACATGATGGGCGGCCAGCAGGTTCGGTTCGGCGCGGACTACGTCAACACGCGCCGCGACCATTCGCCGGAAGCGATCGAGCGGGCGATCGACACGGTTTTCCGCCGTCTGCGCGGCAATTTCCGCGATGCTGGCATCGATCGGCCGACTGTCGATGATTTCACCCACGGCCGGCTCTGGAACGTTCAGTTGATGTCCGGCGGCCGTGACAGTGTGCAGGCCGAAATCAACAACGTGCTGTGTAAGCATTCCGACCGCCTCAAGGTCGTTAAAAGCCCGACCGCCGGGAGCGTGTTCGTAACGCATGACGACGGCTATAGCCGCACCAATGGCGCCGGCATGTCGGCCGTAGCGGTGCACTGAAGGGGGGATGCAATGCCAGTGTTCAGCGTCGGCCAGGTCAAGCAGGCAGTGAAATACTGGCGTGCGCGTGAGGCGGTCGCAGAGCGGGGCCAGCTCGGCCCCCGCGCTTCCGCGCTCGTCGACCTCTGCGACCGTATGGCCGTGAGGCGCATTCGAAAGATCAAATCCAGCGGGTTGACGCAGCAACAAGCGGAAGCGCTGGAAATCGCGTTGTATCAGCAGGAATTGCCCCTGTAGGGGCTCCCCGCGCTCGAGCCGGCGGCAACCGGAAGAGAGCGCTTAACGTAGCAACTGAGTGGAGATTGCAATGATGATTCTTAGCGAGGAAAAGAACGATGTGCATCATGACGACGTTCGGCAGCCGATCAAGATCCCGCGTCGCGACTGGATGCGACTTCCGGAGAACCAGCGCGACGTGCAGAACGAACAGCTCTACGTGCTTTCCAGCGTGAGTCGTCGGCCGGCGTTCGTGCGTGCCGTTCTCATCTAAATTCAACTGCACGGCCCGCCTTGGCGGGCCATCCATGAGGGCGGCGGCAATGAGCGCGACCAAACGAATCAACCAACTCGAAATTGAAGTGGGCAACATAGTGCACGCTTACGGCGCGCGCTTCGAAATCACCGAGGTTCGCACCTACCCTGAACACGACGCGCGCTTGCTGGCGATGGGCCGCGAGAAGGTTGTTGCGGCTACCGGCAAGTGGATCGATGGCCGTATCGAAACGGGCTACTTTGGCCCGGACAAGGATTTCAATTTTCAGGGCAACGCCGGAGCGTTCCTGATGATCGAATGCTAGACATAACGCCCGCTACGGCGGGCAACCATGAAGTTGAGGGGGAAAAGTGGCAAAGCGACTGACTGAAGGCGAATTCGAACGGCTATTGCCGCACCTGCACAGGGTCAAAGACCGGACGCGGCAAGTGTTGCGGGAGGTGTTGGTGAGTGGCCGGACGCAAAACGCGGTCGCACTCGAGGTTGGTATCACGCGAAAGGCCGTCAATCAGATGGTGAGCGCCGCATGGGAAAAGCACCTGGAGCACGGCGCGATACCGGACGGATGGGTGACGGGCACTGTCACGTTGCCCGCCGACCTGATGGAAATTGTCAGGGATATGGAGCAGAAGGCGCGCGCGCGCCTGGCAGCTCAACAGTCCGAATAACCCGACTGAAAGTAAGCTATCGGATAGCTATCGGATATCTACTGGATATCCTACAAAATCGAGCGTTGCCGCTCTATGACTCGGAGGATTCGCGCCAGATGATCCCGAGGCCTGCAGCGTCGCATAACAACGCCCATGCCGAATATGGTATCGACGTTTCCCCGCTGATCCACTTCCGGACAGTGCGGCCATCGCTCTTTGCGGATAGGCCTAGAAAGGCTTCTGCAGCTCGGCCGCTGAAGCCTGCGCATCTGACTACCTCTTGAACTTCCGGGCCGGTCGGTTCCGCCCAATGTCGAGCCGGTTGCAGGCATTCAGGCCGAATTTCGAGCCGATTTTCGTTGCTCATGGTCATTTTCCGTTCAATGCTATCTAGCCCCCACGGCTGACGCCGCGGGGGATTCACGCAGCCTGCGGCTGCTTGACGACCCCACCATCGGGCCGCAAAGGCCCAACCGGATCGACCCGTCGCTTTCGCGACGGGTCGGCGCTCTCCCCACGCTTCGCGCGGGTCCCCGTGCGCCTCGATCCGGGCGCGACGGCGCGCGCGACCCAATTGCGGCCCATTACAGCCCCTGGCTTGCAGAAAGTGGGGCTATCACGGCGTCGCGGGATCGCCGGCGCAAATGGCAAAACCCGGCCTTGCGACCGGGTTCCCTCAATTATCCGTTAATCGATGGCCCTGAAAATCTCGGCCTGCTCGGGGTGTTGCAGCGCGAAGGCTCGCAGTGCGTGATAGCGAGCGATGTAGCGATCATCGCCGTAGATCTCAGCCATGTGACAGAGCGCGTACAGGGTGACAACGATCCCGAATGCTTCAGCGCCCATCTTGCCTTCGTAGAAGTTCAAAGGGTAGACGACTTGGATCGGGCCTTTCATTTCCGGTGCGGCGTAGAAGCCACCGTTGGACAGATTGAAGAAGTGCCAGTAACCACCGTTGTATTCCGACGAAAGGCGCGACGCCCAATCGTATAGGAAACTTTCGCCTTGAATGTAGCGGGTGCCGAAATGAAGCGGCAGAAACTTAAGGCGCAATTCCTCGACAACCAGCTCGGACAGGATCTTGATTTCGTTTGCTTCCACGGTTTTTCTCCGGTTTTGGGCCTCGACAGAATGTCTGGCCACATGAATATAATAGGCCTTTTAGGCCGTTTGATCAAGAGAAATGTGATTTATTTTGTTGAGTAAATTAGGTAAATTTAATATAATTTCCATGTGGCCCGCTGCTCGGTGTGGCCGATAACCGGAGAAAGCCCGTGAATAAAAGAGAATTGCGCGCGCGTGAGTTGTCGTCAGATTTCCCCGCCGATCAGGGTGCGTTGCTGAAAATCGCTCGCGACGCCGTGCAAGCGATGCACGTGGCCGTAGTTGCTGGCGATGAAGCGGCGGCGGAATCGGCCGCAGATCGCTATGACGCGGTCGTTTGGAGGCTCAACGGCGACACCTTTTTTGGGTGCCGAGTGGGTGCGGCAGAGGTCATTGAGCAGCATTGCCGCGCCGAAGCGGGAAACATTCCGATGTGGGGGCAGGCGGGGGAATTTTTAATCGATGTTTTGGGCGTGCGCTCGATTGTTGAGGTCGATGACGGATTTGGACGATTTAGGATTTTTTTCAAATTCCATGCTGTTGATGTGCATAAACAATTTATTAGCGAAACGGGATTCCGTTCGCATTTTGAAACTTTTAAATCAGGGCGGGCGATCGATGAGGTTGCAAAAGCGATCTTTGCGGCCTTTCTCACGAAGGGGCGCACGATGATCGACCCTGACCGTCGCGAAGACCTCGAAAGCAAGAATGCGTCGAAATGGCCGTGGATCGCTGCACTGTCGCCGGCGGCGCAAGGTGATGTGGCGCACGTGGAGACTACCGGGCAGTTTGCGTTCGGGTTCTGATTGTTGCGTTGCCGCAAATGTAATGGAGGCCCGCAAAACGTCGATTTGACGCGGGTTTCCGGCCGATTCGATAGCAGCTGCAGGGATGCACACTGAGCTGCATTTTTGTGCGGTGCAATTGTATTGCACAATACAACAAGGGAAACATGAAGCCGACCGCCGAGACATACGCCGAGCTGCAATTGGGCTATGACACGTTCAACAAGCGACTTTTCGACAACAAGCTACCGGAATGCCTCATCACGTTGCAGCGGGAAAAGCGGGCCTACGGCTACTTTTCAGCAGAGCGTTTTGCTAATCGAAACGGCGATAAGGTCGACGAAATCGCGATGAATCCGACTTACTTCGCCGTCGTGCCGTTGATAGAAATTATGCAAACGCTCGCGCATGAAATGGCGCACCTTTGGCAGCATCATCACGGCAATCCGGGCCGGGGCCGTTACCACAACAACGAGTGGGCCGACAAAATGGAAGCCATCGGGTTGATGCCTTCCAACACCGGTCGACCAGGCGGTAAGCGGACGGGCGATCAGATGGCCGACTATCCGATCGAAGGCGGACTATTTCTTGAGGTGTGCGGCGATCTGCTGACCCGAGATTTCAAGATTTCGTGGTACGACCGGTTCGCTTCAGCCAGCCACGTGCAAGTTGGACAGAACAGTTTCGGGCTGACGCTCGATTTGCCGGAAGGTGCGGCGAGCGTGGCGGCGCTCGAAGGCGTTGAAATGGCAGCGGTAATCAGTCCTTCCGCGAGCGGGGCCAGTAACAAAAGCAACCGCTCGAAATACACGTGCGCCTGCGATATCAACGTGTGGGGCAAGCCCGGATTAAATCTTGTCTGCGGTGATTGTGCCGAGCAATTCAGCGAACAAGTGTAGTTCCGGCGCGGCCTTTCGTAGAGCCGCGCGCTGCACACCTCTTTCTCTGCCTGCTGAGGTTATTTCCCGATGTCGGATCGCGCGCGCCGTCGCGCCCGGATCGAGGCGCACGGGGACCCGCGCGAAGCGTGGGGAGAGCGCCGGCCCGCCGCATTCGCGGCGGGCGATTCGGTCAGGCGGATCCCTTTCCGCGCTCACGTAGCTGGGCGCTCAATGAGCTTGCGCTAGTTGTCGTGTACTGGCGCGCGTGCATTTCCCGAATTTCGTGTTTCGACAGATCGGGGCGCTCGGCCGCTAACTGTTCTATGGTTTTGCTGCCTTTGGAGGCTGCATGCAGGCGCGTCGGCGGCTCCGATCGGGTGTCGGGGGTGCGAAGGGTGCTGCTTGCTTCGCGGCCCGTCTGGGGGCGCTCGTTGCGTGCTCGCAGGCGGCGAAGTGCTTGTTTGAAGCCCGACATCGTGAACGTGAACCCGCCATCGTGCAGGGTGCGAAGGATGTGTTCGTGTCGCACACCTGCAGCGATCGCGGCCTCAACGTCTTCAAGCACGTCGCGCAAACGCGCTGTCTGTGATCGTCGGTCGGGGCTTCGCGCCAGCGCGCGGAGTTGGGATGAAAGATCGCTATCTGACATGGCGTTTTTCCGTGTTTCTGTAGTCAAAGTGTATCCCGATTGGAGCAGTACGGGAATATTTCAGACGATCTCGGACTGGAGGCTGTCTCTCATGGCGCTAACCTGTATTTTTAGTGAGCAGGTCAGGCACGACGCATATGTTTACGGATCGCTACGCGCTCCGTAAAATATGCCGTGCCAAAGGGGCGGGCCCCTTTGAAACCCCCGCGGCTGCGCCGCGTGGAAACCCGCCGGTCGGCTGCGGTGTGGGTGAGTGGGTGCGACGCACCTGGTCAGATTTGCAGGGAGGGCGGATGGCCAAAAAGAAGGGCGACGAAGAACTCGGCAAGACGATTGCGTGTCGGCTCACACCGTCGCAAACGCAGCTCTACATGGCGAAGGTGAAGGCGTCGGGCCTCACTTCGTCGGAGTTTTTGCGGGAGGCGGTCATCGGGAACCGCACGACGATCGTAGCGAAGCCGAAGGCCTCAGTAGATCGAAAGCGCGTGCTGTTCGTGTTCAATAAGACAAGTAACAACCTCAACCAGCTCGCGCATCGTGCGAATGCAGACCACGCGAGCGGGAAGCTGTCTGAGGCGTCGTATCTGAAGCTGCTCGATCAGCTGCAGATGATCGCGCGCTACCTGAAGGCGACATTGCCCCATGTTGATTAGAGTCAGCGGCTACCACGATGGCGTTAAGGAGTATTTGGAAAACGGTCAGAAGCAAGACCGCGAGTTTTCGCGCGACGAAATGGACGAGCGCGTGATTCTCGCCGGCGACCTCGAGATCACGAACGAGATCATTCAATCGATTGAATCCGAAGGTGAGCGTTATCACACGGTCACGCTGTCATTTAAAGAGGATGAGATCGACAGGGCGACGCTCGCGGCGATCGTGAAGGACTTCGAGGCGTTCGCATTGACCGCGTATCGCCCCGACGAATACAGCTTCTACGCAGAAGCGCATTTACCGAAGATCAAAAGCTATCTGAACCGAAAAACTGGTGAGCCGGTAGAGCGCAAGCCGCACATTCACATCGTGATTCCAAACGTGAATCTGCTTAGTGGTCGTTTGTTGAGGCCATTCGATAAGGTCAGCAATAATGCGGCATTTATCGACGCGTTTCAGGAGCACATCAACCACAAGTACGGCTTGGCCAGCCCGAAGGACAATCGGCGTACCGAGTTTACGAGCGCGTCTGAAATGATCAGCCGGTATAAGGGCGATGCGTTCGAGGGTGCGAATAGTGAACTGAAGGGGAAGATTCTCGAGGCCGTGCTTTCGCGCGACATCACCAGTCAGGAAGATTTCCGAGTGCTTCTGCAGGAGTTTGGCGAGGTTCGCACGCGAAACGCCGGAAAAGAAACCGAATACGAGAACGTGAAGCCGGCGGACGCGGCTAAAGGCGTCAACCTCAAAGAGTACGTGTTCACGCGTGACTTCATCGAGTTATCAGCGGCCGACAAGCGGGCCGTCATCGAACGGCACATCGAACCGAAGTACGAGACAGCGGGTCAACCGCGCCCGACTCCCGATGCGCTGCAGGCTACGTTGCGCGAATGGCATGACGTGCGCGCGCTGGAACTTAAGTATCTCAACTCTGGAAATCAGCGGTTTTACCAGGCCTATCGCGAGTCGTCATTGGCCGACCGCTTGCAGATCCTTGCTGCCCGTGAGCAGCGCTTTTATGAACGTTACCAAGACGGAGTGAACCATGACCGACAAGCAGGCAGGCCGAGCGGACTTTCTGGATATGCTGGACGATCATTTGGCCTCAAGCGCGGCCGAGACGCCGAACGAGCCGGCGAACCAGCTCGAGGGCGGCGATCAGCTCGAGAGCGAGCAGGCGGGGAGCGCGGCTCGCCCGAGCGCGGCACCCGCGCCCACGCCCACGCCCACGCCGTCTCAGGGCTTGGGCGCGATCGTCAGTATGACGCTGTCGAACATCGCGCCGGACAGGCGCCCGAATCCTTCGACCGTATGCGAAGTGTGTCCGGCGTCGGTTTGGATGGCAACGCCGGCCGAGGTGAAATGCTACTGCCGGCTGATGCACCTCGTTACGTGGAGGACCAAGGAGCAGGAAACGGAGATGACGCACTGCGACGGCCTGGCGCTGGCCGAGGAACAGCAGGCGGCGGCGGAGTAGGTCAGCACGGCGATGGATCCAGCGTCAGCGAGCGGGCGGGGCGGCTTTACGACTTGTGGCACGAAGCGGATCCGGCCGAGCGACAGCAAATGTTGGCGGCCAGCGCCGAGAGATTCGCGGTGAAGGAGTACGGCTTTAAGGGCGGCCGGCCGCCGGCGATACAGTTTCGCGCGCTACAGGAGTCGATGGCCGGGATCAAGCAATTGTCCGATGTCGACGGGCTGCGATTCACGGACACTCGCGTGATGCACGACGACGCGTTTCAGGAGATCCGCCGAGCGCTCGAGGCATGGCGTCCAACTGAATCGACCGGCGTTCAGCTCGATGTCAGCGAGCGGGCGGGGCGGCTTTACGACTTGTGGCACGAAGCGGATCCGGCCGAGCGGCAGAAAATGTTGGCGGCCAGCGCCGGCCGATTCGCCACGACGGCGTATGACCTGAAGGACGGCCGAT